>NZ_JACGMO010000118.1:0-24836 GCF_015354745.1 Micromonospora sp. S-DT3-3-22 | reverse complement strand
TCCGCCAAACCCAACGCCCCACCTACGACACCCTCGTCCAACACCAAATCACCACCGCCAAAAACACCACCACCGACACCCCCGAACAACAACTCACCACCCTCCTCCACACCGGCGACACCTGGACGATCCGGCCGCTGGCCGACGCATGATCGACCGGATCACGCCGCCGGGCGTCGTCGCCGTCGAGGCGTTCGACGACAGCGACACCGAGCCGCTGCACCCCGAGGAGGCCGCGCTGGTGGCCCACGCCGTCGAGAAGCGGCAGCGGGAGTTCACCACCGCCCGCACCTGCGCCCGCCGGGCCCTGCGCGCCCTCGGCGTACCGCCCGCCCCGGTGCTCACCGGCGACCGTGGCGCACCCGTCTGGCCGTCCGGTGTGGTCGGCAGCCTCACCCACTGCGCCGGCTACCGGGCCGCCGTGGTCGCCCGCGCGGCCGACGTACGCGCCATCGGCATCGACGCCGAACCGGACGCGGCCCTGCCCGACGGTGTGCTCGACGCGATCGCCCTGCCCGAGGAACGCGCCATGGTGGACCGGCTGACCACCGACGCCCCCGGACCGCACTGGGACCGGTTGCTGTTCAGCGCCAAGGAGTCCCTCTACAAGGCGTGGTTCCCGATCACCGGGATCTTCCTCGGCTTCGACGAGGCCCGGATCGTCCTGCGCCCGGCCGACCGCACCTTCACCGCCCGCGTCCTCGTCCCCGGTCGCGGTCGGGACTTCGACGGTCGCTACCTGCACGACGTCGGCCTGACCCTGACCGTCGTCGCCGTACCGCACTGAAACCCGAGCCGCACCGCACCAGCCGAGCCGGACCGCACCTGCCGACCCGGAGCCGCACCCCGCCGTGCGGACCCGGACGAACGAGGGGACCACACCCGATGAACGCCGGCATCTACGCCGTCAGCGACCTGCACGTGGCGTACCCGGAGAACCGCAAGATCGTGGAGAGCCTGTGGCCCCGCGCGGCCGGCGACTGGCTGATCGTCGCCGGGGACGTCGCCGAACTCTTCGCCGACGTCACCTGGGCGCTGACGCTGCTCAGCGAACGGTTCGGCAAGGTCATCTGGGCGCCCGGCAACCACGAGCTGTGGACCCACTCCCAGGACCCCGTCCGGTTGCGCGGTGAGGAGCGCTACCAGGCCATCGTGCGGCAGTGCCGGAACCTGGGGGTGACCACCCCCGAGGACGACTACCCGGTCTGGACCGGGCCCGGCGGCCCGCTGCTGGTCGCCCCGCTGTTCGTCGGCTACGACTACTCGTTCCGCGAGCCCGGCGTCACCAGCAAGGAACAGGCCCTGGCCCGCGCCCACGCCGCCGGGGTGGTCTGCGCCGACGAGGTCTTCCTGCACCCCGACCCGCACCCGAGCCGGGACGCCTGGTGCCGGGCCCGGGTGGCGCTGACCGAGACCCGGCTCGCCGGCGGCGACCCGGCGGTGCCGAAGATCCTGGTCAACCACTACCCGCTGGTCCGGATGCCCACCGACATCCTGCGCTACCCCGAGTTCGCCCAGTGGTGCGGCACCGAACTCACCGCCGACTGGCACCGCCGCTTCCACGCCACGGCGGTGATCTACGGGCACCTGCACATTCCCCGGGTGACCTGGCACGACGGGGTGCGGTTCGAGGAGGTCTCCGTCGGCTACCCCCGGGAGTGGCGGACCCGCCCCCGCCCCGACTCGTGGCTGCGGCGGGTGCGGCCGACGCCCGTGCAGGTCTGACGGCTCACCCCTCGACGAGGCGCTTCTTCTGCACCTTGCCCAGCGCGTTGCGGGGCAGGGCGTCGACCAGCCGGACCTCCCGGGGCCGCTTGTGCACCGACAACTGCCGGGCGACGAAGTCCACCAGCTCCGGCCCGGTCACCCCGTCGCCGACCACGTACGCGGTGACCTGCTGCCCCAGGTCCGGGTGCGGCAGGCCCACCACGGCCGCCTCGCGTACCGCCGGATGGGCCAGCAGCGCCTCCTCCACCTCACCCGCCCCGATCCGGTACCCGCCGCTCTTGATCAGGTCGGTGCTCGCCCGGCCGACGATGCGGTGCCAACCGTCCGGGCCGATCGTGGCGACGTCCCCGGTGCGGAACCAGCCGTCGGCGGTGCGGCTCGCCGCGTCGGCGTCCGGCCGGTTCAGGTAGCCGTCGAACAGGGTCGGGCCGGTGACCAGCAGCTCGCCCATCGCCGTACCGTCGGTGGGCAGGTCCCGGCCCTGCTCGTCGATGATCCGGGTGCGTACCCCGGGCAGCGGCACGCCGACCGCGCCCGGACGGCGCGGGCCGTCGGCGCGGGCGCTCACCGTGATCAGGGTCTCCGTCATCCCGTACCGCTCGACGACCCGGTGCCCGGTCAACCCGGTGAGATCGTCGAAGACCGTCGTGGGCAGCGCCGCGCTGCCCGACACCAGCAGCCGCGCGCCGCGCAGGGCCCGCGCGGAGGCCGGCGCCGCGGCGATCCGCGACCAGATCGTCGGTACGCCGAAGTAGAGCGTCCCGCCGGCCGCCGCGTACCGCTCGGGCTGCGGCCGGCCGACGTGGTGCAGCCGGCCGCCGACCCGCAACGGCCCGAGCACCCCGAGCACCAGCCCGTGCACGTGGAACAGCGGCAGCCCGTGCACCAGCAGGTCGTCCGGCGTCCACGCCCAGGCGTCGGCCAACCCGTCCAGGCAGGTGGCGATCGCCCCCCGGGACAGCAGCGCCCCCTTCGGCGCGCCGGTCGTCCCGCTGGTGTAGAGGATCAGGGCGGTCCGCTCCGGTCCGGGCTCCGGATGCGTGGTCGCCGACACCCGGCCCAGGTCGACCGGGACGACCGGCAACCCGTCCGCCGCCGGGGAGCCGTCCGGGGCCGTGCCCGCCGGCACGAGCAGGGCCTGGGCCGCCGAGTCGCGCAGGATGTGCTCCCGCTCCCGGGGCCCGGCGTCCGGCGGCACGGGCACCACCGCCGTGCCGGCCAGCAACGCGCCCACCACCCCCACCACGGTTTCCAGCGTCGGGGTGGTCTCGACCGCGACCCGGTCCAGGCCGTGCAGGTCGTCGGCGACGGCGGTGGTCAGCCCGTGCAGCCGGGACCGGGACAGCGACCGGTCACCCACCCGGACCAGATCCGGACGGTCGTCCACCGACGGTGACATCGCGGCCAGCAGCGACACGTTCCACGCCCCTCCGGTCGATCGCACGGGGGCACGGCGCGGCCCCGTGCCGCCGACGCTAGTGCGGCGACCGGCCCGTCACCACCCCCCACCACGCTCCGCCACCGGGGTCCCGGCGCGGCGGCCACGACCTGCCGTCGGGACGGTTCAGGGGTCGGTTAAGGGTGCCGGTGCGGCGGCCGGCCCGCCTACCGTCGACCCAGACGGTTCCGTCGCCGGGCGACGGGGAAGGTGGCATCGACGTCATGACTTCCGAGCACCCACCAGCCGCGCCGCACCTCACGGTCACCGACGCGTCCGACGCCATCGCGTTCTACACCCGGGTCTTCGGTGCGGTCCCGCACCGGCAGGAGTGCCTTCCCGACGGGCGGGTGCTCGCCGCCGACCTCGTCGTCGACGGCCACCGGTTCACGGTCAGCGAGTGGGCCGACCCGCCCGGGGCCGCCGCCGGGCTGCCGGTGCTCACCGTCACCTCCGCCGACGCCGACGCGGTGCTGCGCCGCGCCATCGCGGCCGGCGCGCAGGTCAGCGCCGCCAACGGCACGCCGCGCGAGGTGCTGCTGCGCGACCCGCACGGCCGTAGCTGGGCCATCACCCGACCCGAGCCGCCGCGCTGACCCGGGGGCACGCCCGCGCGGGTCACCGGATCATCCGGCGCGGCGGTTTGCCGGGGGCCGGCTGCGGTATCCCGATCGGGTACGCCGCTACGAGGAGGCCCCGGTGGACGTCGACGACCTGCTGACCGGAATCTACGACCAACTGCCCGACCTGGTGGACGCGGCGGTTGACGGGCTCGGCCCCGACGAGCTGTGCCGGAGGCCCGGTCCGGGGGCCAACCCGGTCGGCTGGCTGGTCTGGCACCTCACCCGGATCCAGGACCAGCAGGTCGCCGAGCTGCTCGGGGCCGAGCAGGTGTGGGTCGCCGGTGACCGGGCGGCCCGGTTCGGGCTCCCCGCCGACCCGGCCGACACCGGCTACGGCCACACCCCGGAGCAGGTCGCCACGGTCCGGCCGGAGAGCGCGCAGGCGCTCGTCGACTACCACCGGGCGGTGGCGGAGCGGACGCGGGCGTTCCTGGCCGGGTTGCGCCCGGCGGACCTGGACCGGGTGGTCGACGAGAACTGGGACCCGCCGGTGACCCTCGGGGTCCGGCTGGTCAGCATCGCCGCCGACGCTCTCCAGCACGTCGGCCAGGCCGCCTACCTGCGGGGCCTGCTCCGACCCTGACCGGTCCCGCCCGGTCCGTCCGGTCCGTCCTGCCCGATCTCGTCCGGTCCGGGTGAGCCGGCCTCACCCCCTCGGCCGGCACGCTGACCAGGCACGTGACACGCCGGTGGGGGAGGGCAGCCGTGGGGACGTCGGTGGCGGAGTTCCTGGACCGGTGGGACGGGGTCCGGCGGCCCGACCTGCCGGAGACGACCAGCGGCACGCTGCGCCTCGACGCCGCCGAGGACGGGCACACCGCGCACTGGCGGCTGACCATCCGCGACCAGCACGTCGAGGTCACCCGGTCCGCCGACGACGCCGAGCTGGTCGTCCGCGCCGACCGGGAGGTCTTCGACCGGTTGGCGTCGGGCCGGACCCACCTCGCCACCGCGCTGCTGCGCAACGACCTGTCGGTACGGGGCAACATGCGGCTGCTGATGATGCTGCGGCGGATCTTCCCCGGCCCGCCCGACGCCCGGCACCCCCGGGAGGCCGCCCGGGAGCGGGACGGCCACCGGTGAGGGAGGAACGGGTCCACGTCATCGCCGGCAACGCCTTCGCCGTCAGCGACGCGCACGGCGACATGGAGGTGGACCCGAGGACGCCGGTGGGGTTGTTCTCGTTCGACACCCGGTTCCTGTCCCGCTGGGTGCTCACCATCGACGGGCAACGGCTGCACGCCCTGTCCCGCGACGACATGACCTACTTCGAGACCCGGTTCTTCCTGGTCCCCGGCACGGCGAGCCACTACGTCGACGCGGACGTGTCGGTGATCCGGCACCGGTCCATCGACGACAGCTTCACCGAGCAGCTCACCGTGCTCAACCACTCCGCCGAGCCCGCCGAGTTCGTGGTGCGGATGGAGGTCGGCGCGGACTTCGCCGACACCTCGGAGATCCGCAGCCCGACGCCCCGGCGGGTCACCACGGTCGCCTCCCCGTCCGACGCGGTGCTGCGGCTGCGTTACGAACGGGAGCGGTTCGCCCGGGAGGCGACGGTCTCCAGCACCGCCCCGGCCGACGTCGACGAGGGGGGCTTCACCTACCGGATCACCGTGCCGGCACACGGGAAGTGGATCACCGACCTGCACGTCGGCATGTCCATCCGGGGCGAGGGCGGGCACGACCTGCGGGAGAGCCTGGAGTCGCACCGGCTGCGGGTACGCCACGACATGCGGCACGACCTGAGCGACTGGCTCGACCGGGCGCCGCAGCTGGTCAGCGAGCGGGAACGGCTGCCGGCGGTGTACGAGCAGGCGCTGACCGACCTGGCCGCGCTGCGCTACGTCCCGCTGGCGTACTCGGGGCGGGTGCCGGTGGGGGGCCTGCCCTGGGCGATGGCGCTCTACGGCCGGGACGCGTTGATCACCTGCCTGATGACCCTGCCGTTCACCCCCGAACTGGCCCCGAACACGCTGCGCATGCTCGCCCTGCTCCAGGGCGGCCGGCTCGACGACCAGCACGACGAGGAACCCGGCAAGATCCTCGGCGAGCTGCGGTACGGCGAGGCGGCCGCCTTCGACGAGCAGCCGACCGGGCTCTACTACGGCGCGGCCGACACCACCCCGCTGTTCGTGATCCTGCTCGACGAGTACGAGCGCTGGTCCGGCGACGCCGCGCTGGTCCGGCAGTTGCGTCACCCGGCCCGGATGGCGTTGGACTGGATCGACGAATACGGCGACCTGACCGGCGACGGCTACCTGCGTTACCAGCGGCGCAACACCCGCGGCGGGCTGGTCAACCAGGGCTGGCGCAACTCGCCGGACGCGATCGTGGACGCCGACGGCCGCGCCCCGGTGGGGCCCAGGGCCACCTGCGAACTCCAGGGCTACGCCTACGACGCGAAGCGGCGCGGGGCCCGCCTGGCCCGGGAGTTCTGGGGTGAGCCCGAGTACGCCGACCTGCTGGAGCGGCAGGCCGCCGCGCTGAAGGAACGGTTCAACCGGGACTTCTGGCTGCCCCGCCAGGAGCACTACGCGTCGGCCCTGGAGCCGGACGGCACACCGGTGGCGGCGTTGACGTCCCAGCTCGGGCACCTGCTGTGGAGCGGGATCGTCGCCGCGGACCGGTCCGCCGCCCTCGCCGCCCACCTGGTGGGGCCGCAGCTATTCTCCGGCTTCGGGGTCCGCACGTTCGCCGACGGGCAGTTGGCGTACAACCCGGTGGGCGCGCACCTGGGTGCCGTGTGGCCGTCGGACAACGCCCTGGTCGCGGCCGGGTTGCGGCGGTACCACCACGACGGGGAGGCCGCCCGGGTCGCCGACGGCGTCTTCGCGATGGCGGACCTGGTCGGGGGATCGGTGCCGGAGGTGATCGCCGGGTATCCCCGTGCGGTCACCGGCTACCCGGTGCAGCTGCCGATGGCCGGCCGCCCGCAGTCGTGGTCGGCCGGGGCCCTGCTGATGCTGCTCGGCACCATCCTCGGGCTGCGGCCCTGCGGCGACAACCTGCTGGTGAACCCGGCCCTGCCCGACGGTTTCGGCCGGATCGAGCTGCTCGACGTGCCCGGCCGGTGGGGCCGGGCCGACGCGTACGGCCGGGACCGGTCGGCCGTCCGCCCGGGGCGTCGCCCCCGGCTACGCTGACCGCCCGGCCGGCGGCGGTGGGGCCGGTTCCGCGGGGGTGCCCGGGTCGGCCGGCGGGTGGGTGACCCACCGGGACAGGGCCCGGTCGATGCCGACGAAGAGCAGGCCGAGCAGCCAGAAGGCGACGGCGAAGAAGACCGCGCTGACCGTGACGCCGAGGTAGCCGAGCTGTCCGGCGTCGACGAACGGGTACGGGTAGCGGTGCACGATCAGCCCGCGTACCAGGGCGAACCCCAGGTACGCCAGCGGGAACGCCAGCCACCAGACGGCGTACCGGGGGCGTAGCCGGCCGCGCGGGTCGAACAGCGTCCAGTCGGCGAGGGCGAGCAGCGGCACGACGGTGTGCAGGAGCTGGTTGCCCACCGCCTCGCCCGGCGCCCGGTCGGGCTGGGCCATCGCGAACGGGCTGGCCGGGTTCGCCAGCACCAGGTGGTAGACCACGCCGGTGATGGTGATGTAGAGGGTCACCGCACCCTTGAGCGCCGACGGCGGTTCGGGCCGGCCCCGGGCGGCCTGCCAGGCGGCGTAGCCGGCGAAGAGCCCGACCGCCAGGTTGCTCTGGATGGTGAAGTACGGCAGCAGCCCGGTGACGGTGGCCGGGCCGAGGGCGGTGAGCACGATCCCGGCCAGCACACCGATCACGATCGCCAGCCGGAAGGCCACCGCCAGGCCTCGACGCCGCAGACTCATCGGCGCAAGCTACCAGTCCCGCCGGCACCGTCCCCCGGCCGTGGTCGGCCCCCGGTCGCGGGTCGCGCGCCGGTGGTCATCGACCATGGGTCGGCGGACGTGTGCCGTGGGCCCGCGTTCGTCGGCCGGCCCCGACGGTCGTCGGCCCCGGCGGTCATCGGTCGGGGGTCGGCCGGTGGACGCCGTTGCCGTCCAGCGGCCCGCCCGGGTGTCCGGCCGGATCGGCGGCGGGCCGGTCGGGGACGGGGGTGCCCAGGGCGGCCCGCGCGGCCCGGAACGCCGACATCGCCGCCGGCTCGCCGGGCAGCTCGGCCGGGGCCGCGGCGGCGCGCACCGCGCTCAGCAGTGTCACCAACGGCCGGACCGGACCGGTCGCCCCGTCGACCGCCCCGCTGAGCAGCCGCTCAGCGGTTTCCTGATCCAGGCGGTATCGGGTCATCTCGTGTCCCTCAGCGTCGGCACGGGGTGGGACGTCACGCCGACGGGGCCCGGCGTGGCCCCGGTCACACCCGACCCGCGTGGCGGCGACGCGAACCCGGTCGGCATCCCTACAGTACGTGACCGTCCGGCATGCACTGGTGTAAAAATCCGCTGGACAGGTCCCATTGAGGGAGGTTGGCGCCATGCCCGAACGTGACACCCACCGTGACGAACGCTTCGACCAGATCGGCGACGAGATGTCGGCGGCCGTCACCCGCGCGGCATCGGTGCTGGAGGAGGAGCTGTCCGCCGGCATCGACAGCGCCCGTCGGCTCCAGGAGAAACTCACCGCCGACCGGCGGGTCGACCCGGCGGCCTTCGACGAGGTGGCCGGACGGGTCCGCAGGGACACCCACGCGCTGATCGACATGGTGGTCGCCCAGTTGCCGACCACCGGTGACCGGGGCGAGCTGACCCGCCGCTACGCCGCCGACGCCCACGACGTGCTGGACAGCCTGCTAGACCTGGCCCGGCTCGCCCCGGAACTGGCCAACGGGCTGATCGACCGGGTGACCCGGCAGGGGGCGGAACCCACCCCCGGCCCGGTCCGCGTCGACCGGGACGCGGGGGCCCCGGCGGCCGACGGCGGGCCCGGCCCGGTGTCCTGAGCCGATGACCGTCCCGGGCATCGACGACCAGGTCGAGGAGATGCTGGACCGCTACCGGGCGCGGACCATGGCGACCCTGCTCGCCCACCTGCCCACCGGCGGCCCCCGCTACCTCTACGACCTGGTCGCCGACTATCCCCGCCGCTCCGGCAAGGGGCTGCGGGCGGCGCTCTGCCTGGCCGCGTGCCGGCTCGCCGGGGACGGCGGCGAACCGGACGAGGCGGCGGTCAACGTGGCCACCACCGTCGAGTTGTTCCACAACGCCTTCCTCATCCACGACGACATCCAGGACGGCAGCGAGCAGCGGCGGGGCGCACCGACCCTGCCCGCCGCGTACGGCGTCGGCGTGGCGCTCAACGTCGGCAACATGACCAACCTGCTCGCCCTGGACCGGTTGCTGGCCAACCGGAACGGCCTCGGCTCCGGCACCGCCTGGCAACTGGTCGAACAGACCCGGCTGATGCTGCGCCACTCGCTGGAGGGCCAGGCCATCGAGATCGGCTGGATCAGGGACAACGCCTGCGATCTCACCCCCGACGACTACTACCGGATGTGCCTGAAGAAGACGTCCTGGTACACCTGCATCTACCCGTGCCGCACCGGCGTGCTGGCGGCCGGCGGCGGGCGGCTGCGCCCCGACCGGCTGGACCGCTACGGCTGGTATCTCGGCGCGGCCTTCCAGATCACCGACGACGTGCTGAACCTGGTGGGGGAGTACGCCGCCTACGGCAAGGAGATCGCCGGTGACCTGTGGGAGGGCAAGCGCACCCTGATCCTCATCGACTTCCTCGCCCGCTGCACCGCCGGGGAACGGGACCGGACGGTGGCCTTCCTCGGCACCCCCCGCGCCGACCGGACGGCGGCCGACGTGCGCTGGCTGCACCGCCGGCTGACGGCGTACGACAGTGTGGAGGTGGCCCGCCGCGCCGCCCGGGAACTGGCCGGGGCGGCGCTGGCCGAGGGGCGCGCCGTCCTCGGTGACCGGGCCGGCACCGAGGACGGCCGGTTCCTGCTCGGCCTGACCCGTTACGTCGTCGACCGCCCACGGTGACCGGTCGGGCTCAGCCCATCGTCTTCGCGCCGTCGATGGACTCGCGGATGATGTCGGCGTGCCCGGCGTGCTGGGCGGTTTCGGCGATCACGTGCAGCACGGTCCGCCGCACCGACCAGGCCGCCCCCGGCTCGAACCAGGGTGCCTCCGGCAACGGGTGAACCGCGTCCAGGTCGAGGGTGGCGATCAGCTCGTCGGTGCGGGCCGCCGTCTCGGCGTACCGGGCGAGCAGGTCGGTCAGGGTGTCGCCGTCGGCCATCCGGAACATGCCGACCCAGTCGACCGGCTCGCTCTCCATCGCCTCGGCCCCGCCGACCATGAACCGCGCCCACCGGTGCTCCACCATGGTCACGTGCTTGATCAGGCCGCCCAGGCACAGCTCGCTGGCGGTGCTGCGGGCCGCCGCCTGCGTGTCGGTCAACCCGCGCACGGTGTGCCGCAGGAAGCCGCGGTGCAGGCCGACGGTCTGCAACAGGTCGGCCCGTTCACCGGTGAGCACCCGCTCCGAAGTGGTCATCCCCGCCACCCTCCGTGGTCGATGTCGTCGGGGGTCACGCTATGGCCGCCCTCCGACACTTTCCGCCCCGCCACACCGCAGACGCCCGGCCGGGGCGGACCGGCGCGCGTCCGCCCCAGCGGTTGCCGATCCGACCGCCGGGCGGTGGACTGGACCACATGGGAACGATCAGGGTGGGCACCTCGTCCTGGGCGGATCAGACGCTGCTGCGCGCCGGCTGGTACCCCCGGTCGGTGCGTACCCCGGCCCAGCGGCTGGGCTGGTACGCCGGGCGGTTCGGGCTGGTCGAGGTGGACACCTCGTACTACGCCATCCCGGTGCCGGAGACCACCGCCGGTTGGGCGGCGGCCACCCCGGCGGGTTTCACCTTCGACGTCAAGGCGTTCAGCCTGTTCACCGGGCACCCGACACCGGTGCGGGTGCTGCCGGGGGACCTGCGACCGGCCACCGGGCCGTCCCGGGTCCGCCGCCGGGACCTGCCCGAGGCGACGTACGACGAGCTGTGGGCCCGGTTCCGGGCGGCGCTGGCACCGCTCGCGGCGGCCGACCGGCTCGGCGCGGTGCTGTTGCAGTTCCCGCCGTGGCTGGTGCGGGGGGACGGCGCGCGGCGGCGGATCGCGGAGCTGGCCGACCGGTGCCGGCCCTGGCGGGTCGCCGTGGAGCTGCGCCACGGGTCCTGGTTCGACGGTGTGGCGGCGGCCGAGACGGTGACCTTCCTGCGCGACCACGACCTCAGCCTGGTCTGCGTGGACATGCCGCAGGGGCACCCGTCCTCGGTGCCCCCGATCATGATCGGTACGGCCGAGCCGGTGCTGGTCCGGATGCACGGCCACAGCGCGCACTGGGAGCACGGCAGCAAGGAGGACCGGTTCCGGTACGCCTACGCCGACGACGAACTGCGCCGCTGGGCCGACCTGCTCACCGACCTGGCCGACCGGTCCGGCGAACTGCACGTGCTGTTCAACAACTGTTGCGCGGGGCAGGCCCAGCGCGACGCCGCCCGGCTGGCGGAACTGCTCGGGGTGACCCCGAAGGCGGCGGCCGGCCACTGACCACGCCGGTACGGGGCCCGCCGACCGCGTCGTCGGCGGCCCCCGTACCGGCCGGTCCCGGCCCGCCGGTCAGCCGGCCATCGCCATCCGTCGCCGGGCACCCGTCGCGGCCAACCGGCCCATCGTCATCGGTGCGCCCATCAGCCCACCGGCGCGCCCGAGCATCCCCCGGAACACCTGGCCCGGCTTCTGCTGCTCACCCATGTACGCGGTGACCACCACCAACGCCCCGGTCAACGCCGGAATGGTCCACTGGAGGACCTTCATCTGGCGCTGCCGGTGCGCCACCTCGGCGGGCGTCTGGTAGTTGGGTTCGGTGGTTCCCGACACCGGCGGGTTGCCGGCGTTCTGCAACTTCATGCCCACCAACCGGCTGTAGCCGGTGACCGCGAGCGCGCTGACGGTCAACGCCGTCTTCACCGCGCTCATCCGACCCACCCCGGACTGGGCCATCATCCGGGGGCTCTCGGTGGCCAGCTCACCCACCGCGCCGGCCAGGTGCGCGCCGATCGCCGCCGCGTTGACCGGCGTCCACCGCGACCAGCCGGCCGAGGCCACCGGAAGCCGTTGGGTCGAGTCGCTGATCCGTGCCGCCGCTCCGTTGACGCCCAGCGCCCCCATCAGGGAGCCGCCGAACCAGGCCGCCAGGCCGAGATCGTGCATCGAGCGCAGTGCGGTGTGTCGTTCCGACATCTGATCCCCCTCCACCGTGTTCGGGCGCAGCGGCATACCCGTCCCGCCGGGGGCTACGCGCCCGGCTGCCGGCGGGTCGGTGCGGAACCGGACACCGGGGTCAGCGGCGGGGCAGACCGGCTGCGAAGTCGGCCACCCGCCGGCTCAGCGGCAGGCCGGCCCGGACCCAGCGGAAGTGGTCCAGCGGGGCCCCCGCCTCGGCCGCGGTGTACCGGTGCCGGGTGACCGGCGCGGCGGTGAGCTTGGCGCAGAGGTGGTCGACGATGGGGTGCGGGGTGTACTGGTCGTCGTCCACGCTGACCGCCAGCACCGGCAGGGTCAGCCGGCCCACCGCCGCGTCGCCGTCCACCCCGTCGACGGTGGGGAAGCGGCCGGTGCGGGCGGTGCGCGCCCAGTCCCGGATCACCCCGCGCGCCTGCCGGCCGCCGAACCCCCAGCCCGGCCAGACCCCGAGCGTCCCGGCGACCGCCGCGATCCCCTGGCTGTACGGCAGCACGCCGTACCCGCGTAGGCCCGGATAGCTGCGCCAGTACGGCATGCCGACGGCGAGCAGGGCCAGCCCGTCGACCTGGCCGGTGCCGTGCAGGGCGAGGTGCAGCAGGGCCGCCTGCCCGCCGAGGGAGTGCCCGAGCAGCAGCGTCGGCCGGCCGTCCCGCCGGGGCTTGAGCGCGTCGAGGACCGCGCCGACGTCGGCGGCGAGTTCGCGGTAGCCGTACCGGCAGGCCCGCGACGGCGGGGGCGTGCTGACCCCGGTGCCACGCAGGTCGGCGACGACCACGGCCAGGCCGGCGGCGCGCAGCGCGGCGGCGAACGGACGGTAGTAGCGGGCGCGGACCCCCATCGCCGGGCAGATCAGCACCAGCGGCGCGGCGGGCACCCCGGCGGGCTCCGGATGGATCTGGATGCCGATCCGGGCCCCGTCGACGTCGACGAACTCCTGCGTGTATTCCGCGTCCCCGCTCACCGGCCCATCCTACCGGCCGGTAATAAGTGGCCCGCGCGCCGCCCGGCCGGGCCGCCGGGGCCGGTCAGGCGGCCGCCGGGGCCAGCCGGCCGACCCCGCTGACCGTGGCGTAGACGGTGCCGAGCTGCTCGGCCCAGTGCCGGAAGGAGTAGCGCACCCGCACCCGGTCCAGCGCCGCCGTGGCGTACGCGAAGCGGCGCACCCGGTCGGCGAGCAGCCGGCGGATCGCGGTGCCCAGCGCCCGGGGGTCACGCGGCGGCAGCAGGTCCCCGGTCAGCCCGTCGACCACACTGTCGGTGATCCCGCCGACCGCCGTGCCCACCACCGGGACGCCGCACGCCATCGCCTCCAGCGGGCTACGGCCGAACGGCTCGTACCAGGGGGCGGCGACCAGGACGTCGGCGGAGCGGTACCAGGCCGCCAACTCCTCGCGGGGCACCGCGCCGACCAGCCGGACCCGGTCGGCGACACCGCAGGACCCGGCGAGCGCGGTCAACCGGCGGGCGACGTCGTCGGCCGGCAACGACCCGGCAGGCGGCCCGCCGACCACCACGTACTCGGCCCCGGGCACCCCGGGCAGCGCCCGCACGACGTCCTGCACGCCCCGGCGTTCGTGCAGCGGACCCACGGTGAGCAGCCGGGGCCGGCCCGGGACCCGTGGAGCGGCCGGCCCGGCCGGGCTGAACAGCCGCTCGTCCACCCCGGACGGCACCAGCGCCAGCTTCGCCCGGGGCACCCCGAGCCGGACCAGTTCCCCCAGCTCGTCGTGCGACTGGACGACGACCCGGTCGACGGCCCGCCCGAGCGCCCGCTCGTAGCCGACCCGCCCCCGGCCGGCCGGCTCCCGGCCACCCGGGCGGCGGCGGTACGCGCTGCCCAGGTCGTGGTACGTCAACACCACGGGCGTGCCGGTACGCCGGCCGGCGTGCACGGCCGCCAGGCCGCTCAGCCAGAAGTGGGCGTGCGCCACGTCCGGCCGCCAGCCGGCCTGCTGCCAGTGCGCGGCCAGCCAGCGGCCGAACTCGCCCAGGTGGGGCAGGAGTTCGTCGGCCGGCACCGGCCGGGCCGGACCGGCGGGCACGTGCCACACCTGGTACCCCGCGTCGGTCGGCACCGTGTCGGGCAGCCCGGCGTCGTCCCGCCGGGTGTAGACCCGCACCTCGTGACCCTCGGCGGCCAGCGCCGCCGCCTGCTCGGCGACGTGCAGGTGCAGCCCCACGGCATCCTGTCCGCCGGGAACGGCGAGCGGGCTGGCGTGCCCCGAGACCATCGCGATGCGCATGCTTCCTCCTCCGTGGGCCGGTCACCGGCGAGGCGGAATCCGGTGCGGCGGCTCCGGCCGGCGTCATCACCCGGTCCCGCGCACCGGGCGCGCGACGGGCACCCGGCCGCCCTCGCGGCGTCGGCGCCCGGACGTCACGCGCCGCCCGGTATGCCGAACCAGTTGCCCAGCGCGGAGGCGGTAAACATCAACTTTGCGTGCCCGGCCGAACGCCCTGCGTGCCCCGTGACCGGCCGTGTTCAGCTCACCTCGGGCAGCATCCCCGGACCGAACACCTCGTAGGCGATCCGCTCCACCGGGACGCCCCGGCGCAGCAGGCCGCCGCGGACCCGGTTCATGAACGGCAGCGGACCGCACAGGTGCACGTGCGCGTCGGGGGAGAGCGGGATCAGCTCCGGGTCGAGCAGGCCCCGGGTCACCTCGGCGGGCAACGCCGGGGCGTCGTCGCCGGTGATCTCCTCGTACCAGAGCCGCAGGCGCAGCCGGGGCAGCCGGGCGTGCAGCTCGACCAGGTCGGCCCGGTGGGCGTGGGCGGCGCCGTCCCGGTCGGCGTGGGCCAGCACCACCGGCCGGTCCGGCGCGGTCGCCGCCAGGTGGGCCAGGGCCGACATCGCCGGGGTGAGCCCGATACCGGCGCTGACCAGCAGCAGCGGCCCCGTACCGGCCACCGCGCTCACCTCGCCGAACGGTGGGCTCAGCCGCAGGGTGTCGCCGGGGCCGACGTGGTCGTGCAGGAAACCGGAGACCAGCCCGTCCGGGGCCCCACCCGTGCCGCGTACCCGCTTGACGGTGATCCGCCAGTGGTCGGCGTCGGGACGGCCGGACAGGCTGTACTGCCGGATCTGCCGTCCGCGTCCGCCGTCGAGGTCCACCGCGACCGAGACGTACTGGCCGGGGACGAAGCCCGGCACCGGGCCGCCGTCGACCGGGACGAGGGTGACCGAGACGACGTCGGTGGCCTGCGGCGTCACCCCGGTGACCCGCCAGTCGCGCCAGACCACCCCGCCGTGGGGCAGCCCCGTGGCCGCGTACAGCCGGGCCTCCCGGGCGACGAGTTCGCAGGCCATCAGCCAGTACACCTCGTCCCAGGCGGCGGCGACCTGCGGGGTGACCGCCGCGCCCAGCACCTCGCCGACGGCGGCCAACAGGTGCCTGCCCACCAGCGGGTACCGGCCGGCGGCGATACCCAGCGAGGCGTGCTTGTGCGCGATGCGCTCCAGCACCGCCGCCCAGCCGGTCGTGTCCTCGCCGGTGAGGTGCCCGGCGTACGCGACGACGGACGCGGCCAGCGCCGCCTGCTGCCGGCCGGTCGCCTGGTTGCCCCGGTTGAACAGGTTCAGCAGTTCCGGGTGGGCGGCGAACATCCGGGCGTAGAACCGGCCGGTGATCCGGTCGGCGTGGGCCCGGACCACGGGCAGGGTGGCGGTGACGACGGCGGCTGACGACTCCGAGAGCACGGCTCCTCCTCCAGATGGGTACCGGAGACCACTCAAACAGGAATCTTAAATTCCTCTTAGGGTCGAAAGTCCCGGGCCCGTCGGCGCGTCGGTCACGGCCACCCGGCCCCTGTCCGCCACCAGGGGCACTGACTAGGGTCGGACCGTGAAGCTCAACCTGGCGACGGACATGGCCCTGCGGATCGCCATGCTCACCGCCCCCGCGTCGACCCGCACCACCGTCGACGAGTTGGCCGAACGACTCGACCTGCCCCGCAGCCACGTGGCCAAGGTGGTCCAGCGGCTCCAACGCATCGGCGTGCTGTTCACCGTCCGGGGCCGCTCCGGCGGGGTGGCCTTCGCCGAGGGGGCCGAACGGATCACCGTCGGCCGGGTCGTACGCGCCTTCGAGGGGGAGGGGGAGGTGGTCTCCTGCGAGGAGACCGGCTGCGCCCTGCGCGCCGGCTGCCGCCTGCGGGTCCAGCTCCGCCGCGCCCAGGCCGCCTTCCTCGCCGTACTCGACGAGATGCCCCTGGGGGAGCTGGCCGGCGGCCCGGCGGCGGCCCTGCTGCTCACCCCCGTGCCCGGCCCGGCCGCGGCCCGCACCCCGGCGGCGACCTGAGCGGCACCGGCGGGCGCGGACCGGTCGGCCGGTGGGGCGACCCGGACGGTCGCCCCACCGGCCGCCGGTTCAGCTGACCTGGATCGTCCCGTCCGGCGAACGGACGCAGGAGACCGCGCGGGCGCCGGTCGCCGCCGCACCGGTCAGGCACCGGCCCAGCACCTGGTGCCCGGCCGCGCTCGGGTGCCAGGACTCCTGGCAGGTCTGGAAGTACGTCCCGCAGGTGTTCGCGATCCGCTGGATGTCCAGCTTGTCGTAACCGGACAGGCTGGTCACGAAGACCCCCGAGGTGCCGTCCTGAAGCCGGATCGGGGTGGCCAGCGCGTTGCCGGGGCTGCCCGCCGACTCGCACAGCCGGGCCCCGTCGAAGGCCCGCTGCACGTTGAGGTAGACCAGGTCGGCGGCGGGGAACTCGGCGGACAGCGTGCTGCGGACCGAGTTCACCAGGGTGCCCAGGCCCTGCGAGAAGCGCTGGCCGGGGGCGAGACTGGCCCGGTGGATCGGACAACCGGCGGCGTACCGCTCGGCCCCCAGGTCACGGAACTTGTCCCGGGTGTCGTCCCGGCTGTCCTCCTCCCAGTAGGTCGAGGCCAGCTCCGGCGGCAGCGGGTTGGTGTAGTCCTGGAAGACGATCCGGTGCTGGCCGTCGGCGTCGATCTGGTCCAGCGTGGTCAGGATCTGCCGGACCGCCGCCGTGGTCTCCGCCGTCGCGGCGGCGACCTGGGCGGAGGTGGCCAGGTCGGCGTCCGAGCAGGGCTCCTGCTCCACCGGCCCACCCAGGTACGCCCAGAACTCCCACCACCCGGTCCAGGCGTCGGCGATGAACCGGTTCGCGCACTTCTCGGCGACGCTGCCGAAGGTGAACGAGCTGTTGTTCGAGCCGAGGCCGACCAGCACCAGGTCGATGTCGTGGGTCTGCCCGACCGCGCGCAACTGGTCGAGTTGGGAGGCGACCTGGCGGCCCTTGGCCCGGCTGGCCGAGGCGTTGGCGATGTCGTACGGCTGGCCGCCGGAGCAGGCCAGGTTGAACCGGGCGGCGATCCCCGGCAGGTCCGCCTTGAACAGTGAGGCGTTCGGTGAGCGGTGGCAGAAGTACGCGTTGCTGTTCGGTGCCGACCAGCCCGGGAACGGCTGGGCCACCCCGTTGAGGTCGGTGACCGACGAGTACGCCCCCGCGCCCTCGCCGCTGATGAAGCTGTCGCCGAGGGCGACCGCGGCGGTGGGCAGGGCGGCGACGGCAGGCGTGGGCGGGCCGGCCGCGACCGGCAGGGCGGCCGCGGCGACGGTGAGCAGCGCCGCGAGGGCGCTACGGTGGAACCTGGACATGACGTCCCCCATCTGTCCATGGAAATGTGAAAGATCCTTCACGGCCGGATCAGATCACTTGGCGAGATGGACGTCAATGCCTCTTAACACGATCGTCGAATGGCGGAAACGGTCGTTTCCGGCCCGGCGCGCACCCCGCCCGGGAAGGCCCCGACCGCCGGCGGCGTTGTCCCCGGCGGACGCGCACCCGCCGTCCGACGTGGGGCTGCACGGCGCTGTCGGGGCGTACGGCTACGCTCGCTGCGGCACGCCGCGCGTGGAGATCGAGACGGTGAGCGGCACCACACCGCCGAGACCGGGGAGTACGACCAGTTGACCGCACAGCCTGAGACCCTCTACGGGGCAGACGACCTCACCCACCTGGAGGGCCTGGACGCCGTCCGCAAGCGTCCCGGCATGTACATCGGCTCCACCGACAGTCGTGGCGTGGGTCACCTCGTCAACGAGATCCTCGACAACTCCACCGACGAGGGTGTCGCCGGTCACGCCAGCACGGTCGAGGTGATCCTGCACGCCGACGGCTCGGTGCAGGTCGACGACGACGGCCGGGGCATCCCCACCGACGTGCACGCCAAGTCCGGCATCTCCGGGGTCGAGCTGGTGCTCACCCGGCTGCACGCCGGCGGCAAGTTCGGCGGCTCCGGCTACAAGACCTCCGGCGGCCTGCACGGGGTGGGCGCCTCCGCCGTCAACGCGCTGTCCCGCCGGTTCGACGTGACCGTCCGGCGCGGCGGCAAGGTGCACGCGATGTCCTTCCGGCACGGCGTGCCCGGCGTCTTCGCCGGCGACGGCCCGGACGCCCCGTTCACCCCCGGGCCCGGCCTGCAGGTCGTCGGGGCGATGAAACGGGGCCAGCGCACCGGCACCTCGATCCGCTACTGGCACGACGCCCGCTACTTCGAGACCGGCGCCCGGCTGGACGTCGAGGCCGTCCGGATGAAGCTGCGCAACACCGCCTTCCTGGTCCCCGGGGTCGACTACCGGCTGCGCGACGAGACCGCCGAGGAGCCGGTCGAGGAGCGCTTCCACTACCCCAACGGGCTCACCGACATGGTCGAGTTCCTGGCCCCCGCCGGCGACCGGCCGGTCTCGGGCACCCTGCTGGTCACCGGCGAGGGGACGTACCGGGAGAACGCCGCCGACGCCAACGGCGTGATGCAGTCCAACGTGCAGCGCCGGGCCGAGGTCGAGATCGCCTTCCGCTGGGGCACCGGCTACGAGCGCACCGTCGAGTGCTTCACCAACACCATCCGCAACGCCCACGGCGGCACCCACCGCCGGGGCTTCGAGCGGGCCTTGACCCGGACCCTGGCCGACGCCGTCCGCAACACCCGGGGCCTGCTCAAGCCCAAGGAGGACCCGCCCACCCTGGACGACGTCCTGGAGGGGATGACGGCGGTGGTGCACGTGCGCATCCCCGAGCCGCAGTTCACCTCGCAGACCAAGGACGAACTCTCCACCGCCGGCATCACCAAGGTGCTCCAGACCCTGGTCGAGCAGCACGTCAAGGCCTGGCTGGAGGACCGGCGCAGCAAGGCCGAGGCGCGTACGGTGCTCCAGAAGATCGTCGACGCGGCCCGGGTCCGGCTGACCCAGAAGCAGCAGAAGGACGCCGCCCGGCGCAAGACCGCCCTGGAGGGCGCGTCGATGCCGGCCAAACTGGTCGACTGCCGCGCCACCGGGGTGGACCGCAGCGAGCTGTTCATCGTGGAGGGGGACAGCGCTCTCGGGTGTTTTACCGGCGACACCATGGTGGCGCTCGCCTCCGGCGAGGCCCGGTCCTTTGCCGATCTGGCCGCGGACTGGCAGCGGGGAGTGACCCATTTCGGCTACACCACCAACAAGGCGGGGCGCGTGGTGGTCGCCCCTCTGGTGGAGCCCCGCCTCACCAAGAGAGCTGCCCGGCTGGTCCGGGTGCAGCTCGACAACGGCGCGTCGGTGCGTTGCACACCGGATCACCTCTTCCGGCTGCGTGACGGTTCCTACCGACGGGCCGATGCCCTGGTCCCCGGTGAATCGCTCATGCCCCTGTACCGGAGCGTTTCCAGTAAGACCGAGGGGCACAAGCTGCACGGATACGAACGGATCTGGATGAACGACCGGGAGGAGTGGGTCTACACCCACTACCTCGCCGACGCCTGGAATCTCCGTCACGGTCGTGACAGCGCCACCAACGGCAACGTCCGCCACCACATCGACATCAACAAGCGCAACAACGATCCGCGGAACATTCAACGGATGACCTGGGCCGACCACTCAGCACTGCACGCCGCGATGATGGGCGAACACGTCCACGCGGGCTGGCGGGAGTGGTTTGCCAACGGCGGCCGGGAGTTCAAGTCGGCCATGCTCAGCGCGCAGTGGCGCGATCCCGCATTCCGTGAGGCGTGTCTCGCCCGGCTGTTCGCGCTCAACGAGTCACCCGAGTTTCGGGCCAAGCTGGAAAATGGATTCCAGGACTGGTACAACGCGCTCGATGACGAGGAGAAGGCCGCCTACGCCGACCGGATGCGAGACCGGCAGGCCCAGTACTGGTCACAGCCCGAGCACCGTGAGGCTGCTGCGGAGCGCGTCCGGAACTACTTCGCGGACCCTGCTCGTCGTTCCGCCTGGCGGGCGCGTTCGGTGCGGCAGTGGGACAACTCCGAGCTGCGTGCCTGGCGGTCGCGAAAGACCGTCGAACAGTTCAGTGACCCTGCCGAGCGGGAACGCCAGCGCAACGCGGTGCGGGCCTGGCACGAGGAGAACCCTGAATTCGGGGCCCGTCACTCACGTCTGATGAAGCAGCGGTTGGCGGACCCGGGCACCGGTCACCTTGCCAAGGCGCAGGCCGGTCGGGCGGCCTACGTGGCCAACGTGCCCAAGGGCGAGCGTGTCGGTCGCCAACAGGAGGGCAGGCGGCGGGCCGCGCTCAAGCGGCTCGCTCCGCTGCTGGTGCTACCGGATGCGGAGCTTGCTGCGGCGTACGAGACCGAGCGTCTGAGGTCCGCACGCACGGGACTCCGGTTCGACCGACTCCTGGCGTTTTACGACGGCGATTACGCCCGCCTCCGAGAGGCGGTCAATCTGGTGAACCACCGTGTCGTGTCGGTCGAGCCGCTTGACGAGACAGCGGACGTCTACGACCTGACGGTTGACGGCTACCACAATTTCGCCCTCGAAGCCGGAGTCTTCGTCCACAACAGTGCTCGGGTCGCTCGTACCTCCGAATACCAGGCGCTACTGCCGATTCGCGGCAAGATCCTCAACGTGCAGAAGGCCAACCTCCAGCAGGTGCTCGACAACGCCGAGTGCGCGGCGATCGTGCAGGTGCTCGGGGCCGGCTCGGGGCGTACCTTCGACCTGTCCTCGCTGCGCTACGGCCGGGTGCTGATCATGGCGGACGCCGACGTGGACGGCGCGCACATCCGGACCCTGCTGATTACCCTGTTCGCCCGCTACATGCGACCGCTGATCGAGGCCGGCCGGCTCTACGCCGCGATGCCGCCGCTGCACAAGATCACCACGAAGGGGCGCAACCCGCAGACCACCTACACCTACACCCAGGCCGAGATGGAGGCGACGGTCCGCAAGCTGGAGAAGGCCGGCAAACAGATCGTCACCCCGATCCCGCGCTTCAAGGGCCTCGGTGAGATGGACGCCGACGAGTTGTGGGAGACCACGATGAACCCGGCCACCCGGGCGGTCCGCCGGATCACCCTCGACGACGTCGACGCCGCCGAGCGCATCCTCGAACTGCTGATGGGCGAAAAGGTCGAACCGCGCCGCAACTGGCTGATCGACTCCTCCGACCGGGTCGACCGCGACGCGATCGACGCATGAGCACCGTGGCCGCCGTACATCCGAAAAGAGAGCTGAACGATGGCACGCCGTAAGGACGACCGCGCCAAGGTGGACCTGTCCGCCTTCGACCAGGCCGGCGCGCGGGTCTTCGACAACCCGCTGGTCACCGAGGTCTCCGACTCCTACCTGGAGTACGCCTTCTCGGTCATCCACTCCCGCGCCCTGCCCGACGCCCGCGACGGCCTCAAGCCGGTGCACCGGCGCATCCTGTGGTCGATGCACGAGCAGGGCCACCGCCCCGACCGGGGGCACGTGAAGTCCGCCCGGATCGTCGGCGACGTGATGGGCAAGTACCACCCGCACGGCGACACGGCGATCTACGACGCGATGGTCCGGCTCGCCCAGGACTTCTCCCTGAACGCGCCGCTGATCGACGGGCACGGCAACTTCGGTTCCCCGGACGACGGCCCGGCCGCCGCGCGCTACACCGAGGCCCGGCTATCCCGGGAGGCGATGCTGCTCGTCGGTGAGCTGGGCGAGGACACCGTCGACGTCGAGCCCAACTACGACGGCTCGCTGACCCAGCCGACCGTGCTGCCGGCGGCCTTCCCCAACCTGCTGGTCAACGGGGCGTCCGGGATCGCGGTCGGGATGGCCACCAACATGATCCCGCACCACCTCGGCGAGGTGGTCTCCGCCGCCCGCTGGCTGATCAACCACCCGGACGCCGACCTCGACAAGCTGATGGAGTTCGTCCCCGGCCCCGACCTGCCGACCGGCGGCCTGCTGCTCGGCCTGGACGAGGTGCGCCGGGCGTACGAGACCGGGCGCGGTGTGGTGCGGATGCGCGGCCGGGTCGAGATCGGCCCGCTGGAGGGCAGCCGGGGCCGGCAGGCGATCACGGTGGTCGAGCTGCCGTACGGGGTCGGCGCGGAGAAGGTCATCGCGGCGATCACCAACGAGGTCAACAAGACCAAGCGGCTCACCGGCATCGCCGACGTCAAGGACCTCACCGACCGGGAGAGCGGCACCCGGCTGGTCGTCGAGTGCAAGGTCGGGGTCAACCCGCAGGCGTTGCTGGCCGACCTCTACCGGCTCACCCCGCTGGAGCAGTCCTTCGGCATCAACAACCTGGTGCTGGTCGACGGCCAGCCGCGCACCCTCGGGCTGAAGGCGCTGCTGGAGGTGTTCCTGGCCCACCGCTACGAGGTGGTGACCCGGCGCAGCGCGTACCGGCGGCGCAAGCGGGAGGAGCGGCTGCACCTGGTCGACGGTCTGCTGATCGCCCTGCTCGACATCGACCGGGTGGTCAAGCTGATCCGGGCCAGCGAGGACGCCCAGGCCGCGAAGGACGGCCTGATGCAGAAGTTCAAGCTCTCCGAGATCCAGGCCACCTACATCCTGGACACCCCGCTGCGCCGGTTGACGAAGTACGACCGGATCGAGCTGGAGGCCGAGCAGGAGAAGCTGCGTGGGGAGATCGCCGCGCTGTCGAAGATCCTCGACGATCCGAAGGTGCTCCGGAAGGTCGTCTCCGACGAGTTGGCCGCCGTGGTGAAGCAGTTCTCCGGGCCGCGGCGGACCACCCTGGTCGACGGGGACCTCAAGGAGGTGCTGGCCGCGTCGGTGCCGGCCGGGCCGTTGGAGGTGGCCGACGACCCGTGTCAGGTGATCCTCTCGGCGACCGGGCTGGTCGCCCGGACGGCGGCCGAGTCGGAGGAGGCGTCCGAGGGGCGTCGGCGCAACGGCCGGGTCAAGCACGACACGGTACGCGCGGTCGTGCACACCACGGCCCGGGGCCGGGTGCTGCTGGTCACCAGCGCCGGCCGGGCCTTCAAGGTCGACGTGTTGCCGCTGCCGGTGCTGCCCGAGCAGGCCGGCACGGTGTCGCTGCGGGGCGGGATGGCCGCCGCCGAGCTGGTCCCGCTGGCGGCGGGGGAGACGGTGATCGGGCTGGCCCCGCTCGGCCCGACCGCGCAGGGCTCACCGGGCCTGGCGGTGGGCACCCGGCAGGGTGTGGTCAAGGTGTGCACGCCGGAGTGGCCGGTGCGGTCCGACGAGTTCGAGGTGATCTCGCTGCGGTCGGGCGACGAGGTGGTGGGGGCCACCTGGCTCGCCGACGGCAGCGAGACGTTGGCCTTCGTGACCAGTGAGGCGTCGCTGCTGCGGTTCGCGGCGGCCCTGGTCCGTCCGCAGGGGCTCAAGGGTGGCGGGATGGCCGGGGTCGGCCTGCCGGCGGGTGCCCGGGTGGTGTTCTTCGGCGCGGTCCGCACCGACGACGCCGTGCACGGGGAGCCGATGGTGGTCACCTCGACGGGGGCGACGGTCAAGGTGACGCCGTTCGCGTCGTATCCGGCGAAGGGCAGGGCGACCGGCGGGGTACGGGCGCAGCGGTTCCTCAAGGGTGAGACGGATCTGGTGGTGGCCTGGATCGGCGCGCGGCCGGTGGGCGCGACGGCGACCGGTGACCCGGTGGAGCTGCCGCCGGCCGATCCGCGGCGCGACGGGTCCGGTTTCGCCGTCATGCTCGGCCCGACCGTCGTCGGGCACCTCATCGAACGCGACTGACGACCGGCCGCCCCGTCGGCACTGTCAGGCGACGTCGACGGGGCGGAACTGGACGCTGACCCGGGGGCCGACCGGGCGGGTGGTCTTGGGCACGGCATGCTCCCAGGTGCGCTGGCAGGACCCGCCCATCACCACCAGGTCGCCGTGGCCGAGCGGGAAACGCAGGGTGTCGCCGCCGCCCCGGGGGCGCAGCAGCAGCGGGCGGGGCGCGCCGAACGACACGATCGCCACCATCGTGTCGGTGTGCGCGGAACGGCCGAGGGTGTCGCCGTGCCAGGCGACGCTGTCCCGGCCGTCGCGGTAGAGGCACATGCCGGCGGTGACGAACGGCTCGCCCAGTTCGGCGGCGTAGTGCCGGCTCAGCGCGGTGCGGGCGGCGGTGAGCAGCGGGTGCGGCAGCGGGCGGTCGGGGCCGTACCAGCAGAGCAGGCGGGGGACGTCGACCTGCGTGTCGTACATGGTGCGGCGTTCGGCCCGCCAGGGGACGTCGGTGCGCAGGGTGTCGAGGACCGTGTCGGAGCCGTGCACCCAGCCGGGCAGGTGGTCGACCCAGGCGCCCCGGGTGAGCACCCGGCGGCGCAGCCCGGCCAGCGGGGTCAGCGTCGGGCCGGCTTCGGTGAGGTCGAGCATCGACGGCTGGTAGGCGGCCTGCGGCATAACCGGCACCCTATCAGGGTTTTAGCACACCCGTACGATCGGCGATCCGGGTGAGGACGGTCCCGGCCACCCGCTGCCGGCCGCGCCCGTCGACGGTGGCCCAGGCGCGGGCGGCGAGCGCCGCCCGCCGCCGGGGGGAGGCCAGCAGGGTGCGCAGGGTGCGGGCCGCGTC
>NZ_JACGMO010000117.1:0-24841 GCF_015354745.1 Micromonospora sp. S-DT3-3-22 | reverse complement strand
GGGCAGCCGCCACCGGGGCAACCGGAGGCGGGGCAGCCGCAGCCGGGGCAGCCGGCGGGGCACCCAGGCCGGGAAGTGGTACCAGGCGAGCGCGACCACCCCGGCCAGCAGCACCACCAGCAGCGCCACCAGCGGCAGCGGCAGCACGTCGCCGAGCGCGGCGACGGCCTCCGTCCACCACCGGCTCACCGGTCGACCGCCGGCAGGCCGGCCGCGACGAGCCCGGCGGGGGTACGGGCGAGCTGGATGTCCAGGCCCTCGGTGCGCATCCGGGCGTCCAGGTGGATCACCGCGTCCAGGCAGGCCAGGGCGGGGTAGGCGACGCTGTTCACCGCGCCGAAGGCGAGCATGGTGGCGGCGACCCGCACCGCCGGGTCGGCCAGGTCGACCAGGTGCAGCGACTCGACGCCGAAGAAGAGGCCGAGGGCCAGCCCGACCCGCAGCACCCACCAGCCGAGGTAGCCGAGCAGCCGGACGGCGGCGGCCCGGCCGCGTACCGCGACGCGGAGCGCCCGGGGCACCGCCGACACGCCGGGCACCCGGTCCAGCACCACCGCCGCGGCGACCGAGCCGAGCAGCCCGTAGCCGACCAGCCAGGCCGGGCCGAGCAGCGCCGCGATCAGCATCAGCAGGCCCACCGCCGGGGCGAGCAGCAGGGTGACGCCCCAGCGGGCACCGGCCGGGCGGAGCAGTTCCGTCACCCCGGCCCGGCGACCGAGCAGCGCCGCGCCGGCCGCCCGCGCGGCCGGGTTGCCGAGCAGCAGGACGATCACCGCCTCGGCGGCGGCGCCCACCGCGAGCAGTTGCCACCACAGCGGGAACGCCCCGCTGTCGCTCCACCACACCGGGGGCAGCGCGTCGGCGAGCCGGCGCAGCGGGTACAGCAGCAGTTGTTCACCGGCGGCGAGCAGGACGCCCAGCGGGATCAGCACCCGGCCCTGGCTGCGCAGCAGCAGGACGGCCGAGTCGAGCAGTTCGCCGACGGTGAGCGGACGCCGGGGGAGCACGGCGGTCGGGCCGACGTCGGGCACGCGTACTCCTGCGGATGGTGGCTGGCGGGCGGCGACCTGCCCGGGGATCATGGTGACACGGCACGGCCGGCCGGGTGGATCCGCCGGGCGGCCCACGCGATGCGGTCATCGGGGGAGATATCGCGCGTGGGGCGTGCGGCGGTACCTCTCCCGGCAGTACCGTGCCATCCAGACGCCGATCCCACCAACTGAACGGGGATGGAAACATAAACCCCATGAGAGCCCGGGTACTGGTGGTCGACGACGACCCCGCGCTCGCCGAGATGCTCGGCATCGTCCTGCGCAGCGAGGGTTTCCTGCCCTCCTTCGTCGCCGACGGGGAACGGGCGCTGGCCGCGTTCCGGGACAGTCGCCCCGACATCGTGCTGCTCGACCTGATGCTGCCCGGAATGAGCGGTATCGACGTGGCGCGGGCGATCCGCGGCGAGTCGGGCGTGCCGATCGTCATGCTGACCGCAAAGAGCGACACCGTCGACGTGGTGCTCGGCCTGGAGTCCGGCGCCGACGACTACGTGGTCAAGCCGTTCAAGCCCAAGGAGTTGGTGGCCCGGATGCGGGCCCGGTTGCGCCGGGGCGAGGACGTCGCGCCGGAGATGCTGACCATCGGCCCGCCCGGCAACCAGATCACCATCGACGTGCCGGCGCACACCGTCAGCCGCGACGGCGAGGAGGTGAAGCTGACGCCGCTGGAGTTCGACCTGCTGGTCGCGCTCGCCCGCAAGCCGCGTCAGGTCTTCACCCGGGAGGTCCTGCTGGAGCAGGTCTGGGGCTACCGGCACGCGGCGGACACCCGGCTGGTCAACGTGCACGTGCAGCGGCTGCGCGCCAAGATCGAGCCGGACCCGGAGCGGCCGGAAATCATCCTGACCGTGCGGGGCGTGGGCTACAAGGCGGGTACCGGATAGCCTGGGCTGCACCGTGACCAGTGCACCCGACCCCACCCCCGAGCACACCGCCGGCTGGCGTCCCGCCGCGCGGGCGCTGCGGCGCGTGCTGGTGGGGCGCGCGCTGCGGGTGACCGCCGGCCTGCGCCAGACCTGGCGACGGTCGTTGCAGGTCCGGGTGGTGACCATCACCCTGGTGGTGTCCAGCCTGCTGGTCGGCGGCTTCGCGTACCTGATCGCTGACAAGATCACCAACATCCTGCTCGACAACGCAGAGACCGACGTGCTGCTGCGGCTGCGCAACGGCAGCGACTACTCGGCCAAGCAGTTCTTCCTCTACAGCCAGCCGCAGGAGGCGCAGCTCCAGGACACCATCGAGGGCACGGTCAACTACCTGGCCGGGGGCGACCCGCAGCAGACCAGCGGGGTGGTGGTCGCGATCACCGCCGACAACTACGCCGGCATCATCGAGACCCGCACCTCACCGGCGATGGACGTCCGCCCGCTGGTCAGCCGGGAGCTGCGGGCCGCCGTCGCCGACGGCAAGGTGGCCCACCAGATCCGCACCGGACGACTCACCGGCGAGCGGACGAAATACCTGGTCTACGGCTCCCCGGTGCCGACCCGCTTCGGCCAACTGGAGCTGTACTACCTCGTCCCGCTCAACCGCCAGGACGCCACCGCCGCCGACGCACGGGCCACCGTGCTGGCCACCGGGGTGGCCCTGGTGCTGCTGCTGGGCCTGCTCGCCGCCCTGGTCACCCGGCTGGTGGTGACCCCGGTCCGGGTCGCCGCGCGCACCGCCCAACGGCTCTCCGCCGGCCTGCTCGACCAGCGGATGGTGGTCGACGGCGAGGACGACCTCGCCCTGCTCGCCGCCTCGTTCAACCAGATGGCGACCAACCTGCAACGGCAGATCCTCCGCCTGGAGGAGATGTCCCGTCTGCAACGCCGGTTCACCTCCGACGTGTCGCACGAGCTGCGGACCCCGCTGACCACCGTCCGGATGGCCGCCGACCTGATCTTCGCCGAGCGCGACGAGTTCGATCCGGCGGTGGCGCGTAGCGCCGAGCTGCTCCAGGCGGAGCTGGACCGGTTCGAGGAACTGCTCACCGACCTGCTGGAGATCAGCCGTTTCGACGCCGGCTTCGCCATGCTCGACTCCGAGCCGACCGACCTGGTGCCGGTGGTGCACCGGGTCGCCGACCGCCTCGCCGGGCTGGCCGAACGGGTCGGCGTCACCATCGAGCTGGCCGTGCCGACCACGCCGGTGATCGCCGAGGTGGACCCGCGCCGGGTCGAGCGGGTGCTGCGCAACCTGGTCGGCAACGCGGTGGAGCACGGCGAGGCGAAGCCGGTGGTGATCACCCTCGGCGTCGACCGGACCGCCGTCGCGGTCACCGTCCGCGACCACGGTGTCGGGCTCAAGCCGGGCGAGGAGAAGCTGGTCTTCAACCGGTTCTGGCGGGCCGACCCGTCGCGGGCCCGGCAGACCGGCGGTACGGGGCTGGGCCTGTCGATCAGCCTGGAGGACGCCCGGCTGCACGGCGGCTGGCTGGAGGCGTGGGGCGCACCCGGGCAGGGGGCCCAGTTCCGGCTCACCCTGCCGGTCCGCTCCGGGGACCGGCTCACCACCTCACCGCTGCGGCTGGTGCCCGCCGACGCCACCCTGCCCTTCGGCGGCCCCCGCGACGGCGACCTGCTGGCCATAGGTCCGGCCGGCGGGGGTGTGCTGGCCATCGGCCCCGGGCCCGCCGGCACCGACGAGCGCGCCCAGGCCCGGTCGTGAGCCGGCTGCGGGCCCTGGCCGGGCTGCTCTGCGCCGGGCTGCTGGCCGCCGTCGCCGGCTGCGGCATCCCCGACCACACCGACGTGCAGGTCGACGGCTCCGGGCCGGCCGTGTCGGCGGGCGCGTCCAGCTTCGGTCGGGGCGAGCCCCCCACCCGGACGGCCAGCGGCGTCGACCGGGAGCTGTTCGTCCGCAACTTCCTGGCCGCCGCGGCCGGCGAGCCCGAGCGGGCGTACGCCCGGGTCAAGCAGTTCATCGCCCGGGAGGACCGCAACCGGCTCGCCGAGAAGCAGGGCAGCGAGGTCGCGATCAACGTGGTCCAGCTGACCGAGAAGCCGGTGATCACCGAGAACGCCAGTGGGCTGCTCACCGTACGGGTGCCGGTGCAGCAGGTGGGGGTGCTGCGGGCCAACGGGGTGCTCGGCCCGCCGGTGGTGACCGACACGGAATACCAGTTCTCGCTGCGCGGCTCCGCCGAACCGGGCCAGGAGGGCACCGCCGACGGCGGCTACTACGTCACCGATCCGCCCAGCGTGCTGCTGCTGGACACGCTGTCCCTGCGGCAGTACTACCAGACCCGTACGGTCTACTTCTGGAACTCCGACGCCACCCGGCTGGTCGCCGACCAGCGCTACCTGCCGCTCGCCGTGCCGTCCGAGCGGCTGGTCAGCGAGGCGGTCAAGTGGCTGATCGCCGGGCCGTCGGAGTGGCTGCGGCAGGGGGTGAGCGGCCTGCCGGACCGCACCGCCCTGATCAACAACGCGGTCAAGACCGACGGCCGGTGGGAGGTCAACCTCGACCTGCCCGGCGACGACCGGCGCAAGCTGGAGAAGCTCGGCATCCAGTTGGCCTGGTCGCTGTCCGACCTGGACGGGCCGCTCCAGCTCACCACCCGCAACCAGTCCCGGGTGACCATCGACGACCTCGCCGTGCACCGCCTCGCCAACCCGGTCTACCCGCTCACCGAGGGGCCGCAGCGGTTCACCGTCTACGCCGGGGCGATCCACCCGCTCGCCTTCGAGGCCGAGGCGATCGGCACCGTGCCGATCCGCACCGAGGACAACCACGACGTCGTCTCGGCCGCCGTGCGGCGGGCCGCCGAGGAGAAGACCCTCGCCGCCCTGGTCACCACCGCCCCGGGCGGCCGGCAGCGGCTGGTCACCGGCTCGGGGGTGGCCCCGGTGCAGGTGCTGACCCCGGGGGCGCAGACCTTCGCGGCGATCGGCCGGCCGGTCTGGCTGCGCCCGCTCGGCGCGGCCCAGCCGTACGGGCTGGTGGTGGCCGACGGGCGGCTCTACCGGTTCGACGACCGGGCCCGGATGGTGCCGGTGCCGGTGGGCGTGGCGGGTCCGGTCAGCGCGGTGGCCGCCTCGCTGGACGGGCACCGGATCGCGTTGATCGTCGGCGGTCGGCTCTGTCTCAGCGCGGCGAGCCTCGACGGCGGGGTGGTTTCGCTCGGGCCGGTACGGCAGGTCGCCACCACCCTGACCGATCTGTCGGCGGTGGACTGGGCGCAGGAGAACACCCTGGCCGTGGCCGGCTCCACCAACCGTTCCGCCGTGTACGAGGTGGGCGTGGACGGTGCGTTGCAGACCGCCCTGGTCACCGACGTGGGCGCCCGGGTGACCCATCTGTCGGTGTACCCGGCCAACCCGACGTACGTGCTGCCGACGGTGATGATGATGTACGAGGCCAACGGGGTCGCCTACCGCTACCGCTCGTCGTCGGCCGAGACGATCCGGAGCGAGCAGGTGCTGGACGTGCCGCCCCCGTCCGCCGGTGGCCGGGCCGGCAGTCCGACCGCGCCGTTCTTCCTGTTCTGAGCCGGCGGTGCGGGACGTGGGCGGGCTCTGGGCCGACCTGACCGATCTGGTCTTCCCGACCGGGTGTGCGGGGTGCGGCCGGCGGGACGGGCGCCTGCGTCAGGGCTGCTGCCCGCAGTGCGTACGCCGGCTCGCCGCGCTGCGCCCGGTGCCGGCGCGCCCCACCCCGGCCCCGCCCGACCTGCCCCCGTGCCACGCCCTCGGCCCGTACGCGGGGCCGCTGCGGGAGGCGCTGCTGGCGTACAAGGAACGGGGTCGGCACGGGCTGGCCCGGCCGTTGGGCGGGTTGCTGGCGGAGGTGGTGGCGGCCTCGGTGGGCGAGGCCCGGCCGGTGCTGCTGGTGCCGGTGCCGGACCGGGCGGCGGCGGCCCGGGAGCGCTACGGCGACCACCTGACCCGGTTGGCCCGGCACGCGGCGGCCCGGTTGCGGCGGGCCGGCTGGGACGTGCGGACGGCGGTGCCGGTGCGGGCGTTGCCCCGGCCGGATTCGGTGGAGCTGGACCGGGCGGGGCGGGCCGCGGCGGCGGAGTCGGCGTTCCGGCTGCGGGCCGGCTGGGCCGGGCGGGGTGCCGGTGGCCGGGCGGTGGTGGTGCTGGACGACATCCTGACCACCGGGGCGACCCTGGCGGCGGTGAGTCGGACTTTGCGCGCGGCGGGAATGACGCCATACGGAGCGGCCGTGCTGGGTGCAACGCAAAAACGGCGGCATTGGTGACGCTTCGTGTTTCTGTTTCACCCCATGGTGTTGGTTGCTGTTAATTCTCTGAGGGTTTCCCGCAACCGGGGGTGACTGTCAGCCGTACAGGAGTTAGCGTTTTCGTGTCGGGGGTAGGAAGGTTTCCCACCCGCCCCCGACGATGGAAGGAGGCGTAGCCGTACCTGACCGGTCGACGCTCCCAGGGGCCCTCCCGAGGTCGCGCGGCCGGATTCGAAGATCAGCCGACCATCCGGAAAAGGGAGGTCACGTGGACATCGTGGTCAAGGGTCGAAACGTCGAAGTGCCGGACCATTACCGGGTACACGTAGCCGAGAAACTCGCGAAAATCGAACGCTACGATCACAAGCTCATCCGGGTCGATGTGGAGCTGTTCCACGAACGCAATCCCCGGCAGTCCGACACCTGCCAGCGAGTGGAGATCACCTGCGTCTCCCGGGGCCCGGTGATCCGGGCCGAGGCCTGCACGAACGACTTCTACAGCGCGCTGGACGCCGCGATCGCCAAGCTGGACACCCGACTGCGCCGGGCGGCCGACCGCCGCCGCGTACACCGGGGTCGGCACGCGCCGATCTCCGTCGCCGCCGCCACCGCCGGTCTGCCGGTGGCCGGGCTGGACGATGCGGGCGTGTCCGCCGGTGGCACGGCCACCGCCGTCGAGGAGCGTCCGGAGGAGCACGACGACCAGCCCTGGCACATCGCGCGGGCCAAGGTGCACCCGGCCGACCCGATGACCGTCGACGACGCCCTGTTCCAGATGGAACTCGTCGGCCACGACTTCTACCTGTTCCACGACAAGGAGTCCGGCCGCCCCAGCGTCGTCTACCGTCGCCACGCCTACGACTACGGCATCATCTCCCTCGACACCTGACCCCCAACCCTTCTCTCCCACCCCCGCCCGGCCCGCCTGGCGGTGTCGATCAAGAGGTTCGCGTCAACTTTGGAGATCCAGTTGACGCGAACCTCTTGATCACCGTGGCGGGCGGGGGTGGAGGTCGGTGGGGAGGAGGGACCAGAGAACGGTGTCGGGGCGGGGGCCGCCGTGGGTCGGGGCGGGGAACCGGGCGCGCAGCACGCCCTCCCGGTGAAATCCCGCCCGCTCCAGCACCCGCTGCGAGGCGGTGTTCCAGGTGGCCGTGCCGGCCCAGAGGCGGGCCAGGCCCACCGGCCCGCACGCCCAGCCGGCCAGCAGCCGGACCGCCCGGGTGGCCAGCCCCCGCCCCCGTGCCTCGGGCAGCAGGCTGTAGCCGATCATCGCCTGGCCGGTGGCCGGCTCGTCGTGGATCAGAACGCAACCGCCGACCACCGTGCCGCTCGCCGCGTCGCACAGCGCGAAGTCGGCCGCCTGGCCGGTCAGCCACTCGCTCTCGGCGACGGCGCAGCGCCGCGCGATGTCCGCCCTCGTCGGGGCGACCGGACGGACCCGGGTCGCCACCACCTCGGGGCGGCTGTGCAGCCGGTACGACGTCCCCGCGTCGGCCGGGGCGAGCCGGCGCAACGTCACCACCGTGTCGGAGAGCCGGCCGTCGGGCAGGTCCGGCAGCGTACGCCGGGCCGGGCCGGGTGGGTCGCCGGCGAGGCGTACCCAGGCGAGCAGGTCGTACGGGCTGCCGTCGCGGTCCAGGCCGGCGGACCGGCGTACCCCCTCGGGGTGGAAGCCGGCGGCCACCGCGACCCGCTGGCTGGCCGGATTCTCGGCCTGGATGAGCAGCTCCAGCCGGATCAGCCCGGCCCGGAACGCGGCAGCCGCCAGGGCCCGGGTGGCGACGGTGGCGACACCCCGCCGCCGGGAACCGGGCGACACCCAGTAGCCCAGCTCCGCCTGCCCCCGCCCCGGCACCACCTGGCTGAGGCCGACGCCACCGACAAGCCGGTCGCTGGCCGCGTCGACGATCGCGTACGCGGCCCCGCCGGCCCGCCACACCGCCGGGGCGCCCTCCCCGATCCACCGGTGTGCGTCGGCGGGCGTGTAGGGCTGCGGCATCGTCGGGTTGAACCGGAGGTTCACCGGGTCGGCGCAGCCGGCGGCGAGGTCGTCGGCGTCGTCGGGCCGGTACGGTCGCAGCCGCACCGGGCCGGCCTCGACGACCTCAGGGGTCACGTCGGATCCTCGCCGGGCCCGATGGTCCGCGGCGTCACGTCAGGTCGTCGGCGAGCAGCGCGCCGACCCAGGCGTCGACGCGTTGACCCCGCTGCGGCACCCCGCCCCGCAGGGTGCCCTCGACGGTGAAGCCGGCCTTCTCGGCGGCCCGCCGGGAGGCGGTGTTGCCGACGTGGGCCTTCCACTCGACCCGGGCCAGGTGGAGGCCGGTGACGCCCCAGGCGGCGAGCGCGCCGAGCGCGGCCGGCATCCAGCCCCGGCCCCGGGCGTGCGGCGCGGTCATGAAGCCGACCTCGGCCAGCAGCGGGTCGACGGGGTTCAGCCGCAGGTCGACGGTGCCGGCGAAGGCGTCGTCCGGGTCGGCCAGCACGAAGCACGCGCTGCTGCCCCGCGCCCAGGCCAGCCCGCCGTAGGCCAGGTAGCCCTCGGCGTCGGTGCGCTGGTAGGGGTGCGGCACGCTGGTCCACCGGACGGTGTCCGGGTCCTGGCAGGTGGCGACCACCCCGTCCAGGTCCCGTTCCTCCATCGGCCGCAGCCGGAGTTCGACGGCACCGGCGGTGGCGAACAGGACGGGCTGCGGCCGGCCGAACACGGCGGCCCGCCGGGCGTCCAGGGTGCCCGGCCCGGCCGGCCCGTCCGCCCCGACGGCCGGCACCTCCCCGGGCAGCATCGAACCGATCCAGCCCTCGACCCGGCCGTCCCCGGCGGGTCGGGCGAGCCGCAGCTCACCGGAGATCTGGAAGCCGGCCCGCAGGGCGACCAGCCGGGAGAAGTGGTTGCCGACCTCCGCCTGCCAGATCAGCCGACGCAGCGGCGACGTGTCGAAGGCCCAGCGGGCGACCGCCCGGGTGGCCCGTACGGTGACCCCCCGGCCCCGGGCCCAGGGGGCGGTCCAGTAGCCGATCTCGCCGGTCTCGACGTCCCGGTCGATCGCGACCAGGCCGCAGGAACCGAGCAGCTCGCCGGTGGCGGCGTCGCAGACCGCGAACGGCGCCCCGCTGCCGTCGGCCCAGGCGCGGGCGCTCACCTCGGTGACGAAGCCGTGGGCGTGTTCAGGCCGGTACGGACGCGGTACGGTGGTCCAGCGCTGGATGTCCGGGTCCTGGCAAGCCCGGTGCACGTCGTCCGCGTCCGAGGCGAGCCACGGACGCAGCAGTAGGCCGTCCTCGATGATCTCCACAGGCTCCATCCGAGTCATCGTGCCGGATCGTTCGCGGTGGGCGTAACCGGATAACCGCCGGGCGGCGGGTTGAGCCGAGCGTTATGTCGGTTTGGTCGGGTCGGACCGCCGCCACCAGTGACCATCGCGCCGACTGAGCGCCTACGATGGTTCGAGACTGTCTAGGGGAGCGTTGATCCGTGTCGATTCTGGAAAAGGTCCTCCGCGCGGGCGAGGGCCGCATGGTGCGCCGGCTGAAGGCCATCGCCGCCGCCGTCAACTCGATCGAGGACGACTACGTCAACCTCACCGACGACGAGCTGCGGTCACTGACCGACCAGTACCGGGAGCGGCTCGCCGACGGTGAGACCCTCGACGACCTGCTGCCCGAGGCGTTCGCCACGGTGCGCGAGGCGGCCGCCCGGGTGCTCGGCCAGCGGCCGTACGACGTCCAGGTGATGGGTGGCGCGGCGCTGCACTTCGGCAACATCGCCGAGATGAAGACCGGTGAGGGCAAGACGCTGACCTCGGTCATGGCCGTCTACCTCAACGCGCTGTCCGGCAAGGGCGTGCACGTGGTCACGGTCAACGACTACCTGGCCCAGCGCGACGCCGCCTGGATGGGTCAGGTGCACGAGTTCCTCGGCCTGACCGTCGGCGTGGTGCTGCCCAACCGGCCGGCCGCCGAGCACCGCGCCGCGTACGAGTGCGACATCACCTACGGCACCAACAACGAGTTCGGCTTCGACTACCTGCGCGACAACATGGCCTGGTCCCGCGACGAGCTGGTCCAGCGCGGGCACAACTTCGCCGTGGTCGACGAGGTCGACTCGATCCTGATCGACGAGGCGCGCACCCCGCTGATCATCTCCGGCCCCGCCGAGCACTCCGCCCGCTGGTACGGCGAGTTCGCCGCCGTGGTGGGCCGGCTCCAGGCCGGCAAGGACGGCGAGGGCGACTACGAGGTCGACTACGCCAAGCGCACCATCGCGGTCACCGAGCGCGGCGTGGCCAAGGTGGAGGACCGGCTCGGCATCGACAACCTCTACGAGTCGGTGAACACCCCGCTGGTCGGCTACCTCAACAACGCGATCAAGGCCAAGGAGCTCTACAAGCGCGACAAGGACTACATCGTCAGCGACGGCGAGGTCCTGATCGTCGACGAGTTCACCGGCCGCATCCTGCACGGCCGCCGCTACAACGAGGGCATGCACCAGGCGATCGAGGCCAAGGAGGGGGTGGAGATCAAGCAGGAGAACCAGACCCTGGCCACCATCACCCTCCAGAACTACTTCCGCCTCTACGAGAAGCTCTCCGGCATGACCGGTACGGCCCAGACCGAGGCGGGCGAGTTCAACAAGGTCTACAAGGTCGGCGTGGTGACCATCCCGACGCACCGGCCGATGGTCCGCGAGGACCGCGCCGACGTCATCTACAAGACCGAGAAGGCCAAGTTCAACGCGGTCATCGAGGACATCGCCGAGCGGCACCAGGCCGGCCAGCCGGTGCTGGTCGGCACGGTCTCGGTGGAGAACTCCGAGATCCTGTCCACGCTGCTGCGCCGCCGGGGCATCCCGCACTCCGTGCTGAACGCGAAGTTCCACGCCCGTGAGGCCGAGATCGTCGCCCAGGCCGGCCGCAAGGGCGCGGTCACCGTCGCCACCAACATGGCCGGCCGGGGCACCGACATCCTGCTCGGCGGCAACGCCGAGTTCCTCGCCGCCAGCGAGCTGCGCCAGCGCGGCCTCGACCCGGCCGAGCAGGAGGAGGAGTACGCCAAGGCGATGGAGGAGGTCCTGCCCACCTGGAAGCAGGCGTGCGAGGCGGAGGCCGAGGAGGTCGCCGCCGCCGGTGGGCTCTACGTGCTCGGCACCGAGCGGCACGAGTCCCGCCGGATCGACAACCAGCTGCGCGGTCGGGCCGGCCGGCAGGGTGACCCGGGCGAGTCCCGGTTCTACCTCTCGCTCCAGGACGAGCTGATGAAGCGGTTCCGGGCCGGCGCGGTCGAGGCGGTGATGGAGCGGTTCAACATCCCCGAGGACGTGCCCATCGAGTCGAAGATGGTCACCCGGCAGATCAAGAACGCCCAGGCCCAGATCGAGGGCCAGAACGCCGAGATCCGCAAGAACGTCCTCAAGTACGACGAGGTGCTCAACAAGCAGCGCCAAGTGATCTACGCCGAGCGGCTGCGGGTGCTCAACGGCGAGGACCTCTCCGACCAGGTCCGCAACATGATCGACGACACCGTGGGCGCGTACGTGGTGGGTGCCACCAGCGACGGTTACGCCGAGGACTGGGATCTCGACCAGCTCTGGGCCAGCCTCAAGCAGCTCTACCCGGTGGGTGTCACCGTCGAGGAGCTGGAGGAGGAGGTCGGCTCCCGGGCCGGCCTCGACCAGGACTTCCTGCTCGCCCGCCTCCGGGAGGACGCGAACGCCGCGTACGACCGGCGGGAGGAGAGCCTCGGCGAGGAGGCCACCCGCCAGTTGGAGCGGATGGTGCTGCTCCAGGTCATCGACCGCAAGTGGCGTGAGCACCTCTACGAGATGGACTACCTCCAGGAGGGCATCAGCCTGCGGGCGTACGCCCAGCGCGACCCGGTCATCGAGTACCAGCGCGAGGGCTTCGACATGTTCGCCACCATGATGGAGGGCATCAAGGAGGAGACGGTCGGCTTCCTCTACAACCTGGAGGTGCAGGTCCAGGAGCCGGAGCCGGAGGCCGAGGAGGTCCAGCTGCTGGAGAAGCCGGTCGAGATCCGGGCCAAGGGCCTCAACCGGGCGCCGCAGCAGCAGGGGCTGCAATACTCCGCTCCCACGATCGACGGTGAGGCGGGCGCGGGTGCGGTGGCCGTGGAGCGGCCCGAGCCCGAGCCGTCCGCGCCGGCGCTCGGCATCGGGGGTGGGCAGCCGCAGGCTCCGTCGCAGGCCCGACCCGCCGCCGGCGGGTCGCGTCGGCCGGCTGCCGCCGGGGCGAGCGGTCAGGCCGCCGCGGCCAGCACCGCCCGGCGGAACACCGGCCCGGTCGACCGGGCGGCCGAGGGTGGCCCGTCCCGCAACGCCCCCTGCCCGTGCGGCTCCGGCCGCAAGTACAAGCGCTGCCACGGCGCCCCCAACGGCGGCGCCTGACCCATTCCGGCCTGATCCGGGGACGCCCTCCCGCTCTGTCGAGCGGGAGGGCGTCCCCGTTCCCGTTCCGCCTCCCGTCCCCGCCCGCCCTCGCCCGGTGATCAAGAGGTTTCCGCCAGTTCGATCTTCAAGAATGACGCAAACCTCTTGATCAACACGGCCGGGCGGCCCACCCGGGTGGGGGCGTCGGGTCGGGGCGGGTCAGATGACCTGGAGGGTGGTGCAGAGCCAGGTGCCGCGGTGGTGTTCGAGGCGCAGGGCCATCGCCCAGCTCCGGCCGCCGCCGGTGACCACGGCGGCCACCTCGACCGCCGCCGGGCGCGGCTGGCACACCCGCAGCCGGCGCAGGTGGACGGCGGGCCGGGTGGAGCGTCGGCGGACCGGCGGGGTGCGGGCGGCGGCGCGGGCGAGCTGCTCGGTCACCTCGACGGTGCGCCCCGGCTCGACCAGGGCCCGGATCTGGCCGGGTGGCCGGTAGCCGTTGAGGATCTCCAGGCAGGTGCCGACGAACCGGTGGGCGGCCCGGGTCGCCTCGGGGGTGGTGGTGGCGGGCGGCGGCAGGGGCGGGGCGGCCGGGTGCCCGGGTCGGGGCCGGGGATCGGGCCGACGGCCGGTCGGTCGGCCGACGGCGGACCGGCCCGTGCCGAACAGGTCGAGGGCGAGCTGTCCGGGTGGCCGGGGCCAGAGATCCGGCACCTCGTCGACGTAGGGCGGGTCGGCGACGGGGGCTGGGCGTAACCGGATCGGCGGCCGGGTCGGCCCCGGACGGCGGGAGTCGGCCATCGCTGCCCCCTCATTGTTTGCGTTTGCCTTCGTTTGCTTCCGACAGCGTCGATTGTCGGGCACGGCAACGCCCGGGGTCAATGGCTCAGCGGTATGGTCCGGTCACTCCGGGTCGCGGTCGGTGAGCGGGTTGCCGCGTACCCACTCGGCTGTCTCGGCGTACTTGAGCTGGATGTACTCCTCCAGCCGGGCCCGCTCCACCCGCCACTGTCCCCGTCCGCCGATCTTGATGGCGGGCAGCTCGCCGCTGCGTACCATGTGGTAGACCTGCGAGTCCGACACGTTCAGCTCGGCGGCCACGTCGGAGAGCAGGAGAAACCTCGGCTCCACGGAAACCCCTCGGCTTGGCGTCGTTCGGCCCAGTTTGCCACCGACAGCCTTTCCCGCCCAGCACCGCGCGTCCGACGGGTGCGGCGGCTTCCCCCGGGGCGGTGCGCGGTGTATGACGGTCTGGACGTACGGCATGATCGGCGTTCGGGGCGGCCACCCGCCGTCCCGGTGAGCGGAGACGACCAGGGGAGACGACGGTGGGCGACGAGCTGGTCCGGGTGTACGTACCGGCGACCGTGCCGATGCTGGCCCTGCTGCGGGAGCGGGGGCTGCCGGCCAGCGGCGGCCACGCGGTCACCCCCGGGCTGCGCGAGTGGTACGCCGAGGGCGACGAGGAGGAGTTGGAGTACGTCGCCTTCACCCGGGCCGCCCAGGACGCCCTGCAACTGCTCCGGGAGGACGCCGACGCGCCCCGCCGCCGGGTGGTGGTGTCGGTGGACCTGCCCGCCGGGGCCGTCGGCCGGGGTGACGGCGAACTGGGCTCCAGCGGGGTGGACCTCGACGGGCCGCTGCCGGCGTCGGCGGTGGCCGCGCTGCACGTGGACGGCACCGAGGCGGTCGGGGACGTGGCCGCCGCCGTGGACGTGGTGGTCGAGGCGCTCGCCGGTGACCCGGACGCCCAGTTCACGGTCGACGGTGTCGAGGACCACGAGCTGGAGTGGTACGACCCGTCCGAGTGGGAACTGCTGCTGCGTACCGCGTCCTGACCGGGCCGGGTCAGTCCCCGGCGGGGTGCTCCGGGTCGTCGTCGCGCGGGGCCGGGCCGAGGGTGCGGCCGAACAGGACGACGGTGGTCAACGCGCCCACGAAGAGCACCCAGATGCCGTTGTCGATCCGCGAGGTGCCCATGCTGGTCTGGGCCACCGCGTCCGCCTCGCTCAGCGCGCCCGCCAGATCCAGCAGGGTCCGCCCGCCGATCCGGATGATCACCTCGGTGAGCAGCAGGAGCAGGCCGGGCCCGGCCCCGGCGAGCAGGTAGGCGGGCCAGCGCGGGGCCGTGGCGTCGGGGGCGTGCCGGACGGCCCGGCGACGGGCCCAGGTGAGGTAGCCGAAGGCGAGCAGCCCGGCCACCAGCCCGCCGAGCAGCGACTCGGTGCGGGATACCCACTTCGCGGCGCCGACCAGCGACGCCTGGGAGTCGCCGGCGCCGAACAGGTCGAACAGCGGGTCCCGGGCCTGGCTGAACAGCACCACGAACAGCAGCGTGCCGAGGGCGGCGGTGACCACCGCGCCGACCGGGGCCGGGGTACGCGCCCCGGCGAGCGCCCCGCCGATGATGGCCGCCGCCGCGCTGGTGCCGGCGATGGTGTTGGTGGTGGCGTTGTCGGCGTACGTCAGGTTGATCGCCAGCGCGGTGCCCAGCCCGACCAGCATGCCGGCCCCAATCGCCGCGGCGAAGCGCAGCGCGGCCCGGTCGCCGAGCCGGCGGGCGGCCAGCTCGCTCGCGGCCAGCGCGACGGCCGCCCCGGCGACCAGGGCGGCGGAGATCACCCCGGGCAGGGCGAACGCGGACAGCGTGATCGCGGTGAGGCCGACCGCCGCCGAGTGGATCGCCTCCCGGGTGGACCAGAGCATCGCCGCCAGCCAGCCGAGGGCCAGCACCGCCAGCACGGGCGTGCCCGGGGCGTACCCGGTGCGCCCGGCCGGCTGCTCCGGCGACCGGTCGATGGACTCGGCCGTCGAGCTGCCGGGCTGGTTGCTCATCGTCTCCCCTTCGACACCGCGCCACCCCGGCACCGGGACGGGCCTCTCCCTCGCGAACTCGCGCGAACCAGCGTACGCGGACGGGCCGGACCGTCCCGGGCTGGGCGTGGAGGGCTCCCGGCCGGCCCGGGACGCGGTACACCCGGTGCCGTCGCCGGGGCGTGCCGGCGGCGGCAGACCGGGTCGGTCCTCCTGCCTTTCTTCGTCCGGATCGTGCTTTCGGTGGGGAATCGTCACCGGACTGGGGGTGTCCGCCTCGTGATCCACGGTATGGGGCGGGCGGGGCGTGAGCCCCGCGAGCCGGGCGTGGGAGAATCGCCGGAGGTCCCGCCGCCGCGAACAGCTTCCCCGCGCGGTGTCCGGCGTCCGGCCGTCCGGTCGGTGCCTGCGGGTCCGATTTCGCCGCCGCTGTCGAGATCGCCCAGGAGCCTGTGATGGACGCCGTGTTCTCCGTACCCGAGCCGCGCAACGAGCCGGTACGCACCTACGAGCCGGGCAGCGCCGACGCCGAGCGGCTCCAGCGGAGGCTGACCGAGCTGGCCGCCGACCGGATCGACCTGCCGATGACCATCGCCGGCGAGCAGCGGATGGCCGGCGGCGACCCGATCGACGTGGTCCAGCCGCACCGGCACGCGCACCTCCTCGGGGTCACCGGTCACGCCACCCACGACGACGCCCGCGCCGCCGTACGGGCCGCCAAGGACGCCGCGCCGATGTGGCGGGCGCTGCCGTTCGAGGAGCGGGCCGCGGTCTTCCTGCGCGCCGCCGAACTGCTGGCCGGCCCGTGGCGGGACACCCTCAACGCGGCCACCATGCTCGGCCAGTCCAAGACCGCCGTCCAGGCCGAGATCGACGCGGCCTGCGAGTTCATCGACTTCCTCCGGTTCAACGTGCACTTCGCCCGGGAGTTGCTGGCGGCCCAGCCGAACTCGTCGCCGGGGGTGTGGAACCGGTTCGACCACCGCCCGCTGGAGGGCTTCGTCTACGCGGTGACCCCGTTCAACTTCACCGCGATCGCCGGCAACCTGCCGTCCGCGCCGGCCCTGCTCGGCAACACCGTGGTCTGGAAGCCGGGCCCCACCCAGCAGTTCGCGGCGCACTTCACCATGCGGCTGTTCGAGGCGGCCGGCCTGCCCCCCGGCGTGATCAACATGGTCACCGGGCGGGGCGAGGAGGTCTCCGACGTGGTGCTCGCCGACCCGGACCTGGCCGGCATCCACTTCACCGGCTCCACCAAGGTCTTCCAGCAGCTGTGGCGCACGGTCGGCGAGAACATCGCCTCCTACCGGGGCTACCCCCGGCTGGTCGGCGAGACCGGCGGCAAGGACTTCGTCGTCGCGCACACCAGCGCCGACGTCGACGCCCTGCACACCGCGCTGATCCGGGGCGCCTACGAGTACCAGGGTCAGAAGTGCTCGGCGGCCTCGCGGGCGTACGTGCCCCGGTCGCTGTGGGAGGGCGGACTGCGCGACCGGCTGGCCGCCACCGCCGACGCGTTGACCTACGGCGACGTGACCGATTTCGGCAACTTCGGCGGCGCGGTGATCGACGCCCGCGCGTTCGACCGGCACACCGCCGCGCTGGAGCTGATCGCCGGGGACGACAGCTGCCGGGTGCTGGCCGGCGGCACCGCCGACGACTCGGTCGGGTGGTTCGTCCGACCGACCCTGTTCGAGTGCGCCGACCCGGCCCACGAGACGTTCACCACCGAGTACTTCGGGCCGATCCTCGGCGTGCACGTCTTCGACGACGCCCGGTTCGACGACGTGGTCGCCCAGGCCGAGTCGATCGCGCCGTACGCGCTGACCGGGTCGGTCTTCGCCACCGACCGCCGGGTGATCGACACGGTGGCCGAGCGGATGCGGTACGCGGCCGGCAACTTCTACGTCAACGACAAGCCGACCGGGGCGGTGGTCGGGCAGCAGCCGTTCGGCGGCGCGCGGGCCAGCGGCACCAACGACAAGGCCGGCTCGTGGCACAACCTGGTCCGCTGGATGTCGCCCCGGACCATCAAGGAGACGTTCGTGCCGCCGACCGACCACACGTACCCGCACATGGGCTGAACCGGCGACGGCCGGCGGTGGCGTGCGACGACGTCCCCGCCGGCCGGCCCCGCCCGACCCGGCGACGGGCCGGCACGCCTCCGGCGGTCGGGTCCGGGGCGGCGGTCGGGGTGGTCCTGGGAGCACTGTCGTCGGCCGACAGTGCACATTGGAAATCCTCCCGGGTGGCAAATCCGGAAATCCTGGACGCCGGGACGGCAAAGTGGCAGCTTAGACGGCATGGCGGATTCCGGAGTCAACCCCACCGCGGCGGCCCTGCTGGGTCTGTTGCACGAGGGGCCGATGACAGGTGGCCAACTGATGGCCGCCGCTGAGCGCCGACTGGCGCCGTACTGGTCGATGACACGCAGCCAGGTCTACCGTGAGTTGCCGGTGCTGGCTGAGCGTGGTTTCGTGCGGCTGGGCAAGCCCGGGCCGCGGATGAGTCAACCCTACGCGATAACCGCGGCCGGCAAGCGGACCTTCTCCCGCTGGCTGGCGGAGAATCCCGGTCGGGACACCATCCGCAACCCGATCGCCCTGCGCATCGCGTTCGGCAACCTGCACTCGGCCAGCCAGCTCAAGAACCTCTACACCTCGGCGAACGAGTACCACACCGAGGCCCTCGCCTACGTGCGCGAACAGGTCAAGACCGCCAAGAAGGAGGGCGACGAGTACGACGCCAGCGCGCTGGAGTTCGCCGTCGCCTACCACAAGGCCGCGCTGTCCTGGCTCAAGACCGCCCCGGTCGGCTGATCATCCGCCCTGGTAGGTGGTGTGATGTGAGCGGACCGCCGCACGCACAGTACGCTTGTCTGTCGTGACCGCTGCCGATTACGCCGAACAGCTCAAGGAACTCGACGCGACCCTGCGCAACATCGAGTCGGTGCTCGACCTCGACCGTCTGCGGGAGGAGAAGGCCCGGCTGGAGGAGCAGGCGTCCGCGCCGGATCTCTGGGACGACCAGGCCAAGGCACAGCAGGTGACCTCGCAGTTGTCGTACGTGAACGGCGAGATCAGCAAGCTGGGCAGCCTGCGGTCCGGGCTCGACGACGCCCGGGTGCTGCTGGAGTTGGCCGAGGACGAGGCCGACTCCGGGGCGCTGGGCGAGGTCGAGTCCGAGATCGCCACGCTGACCAAGGCCATCCAGGAGATGGAGGTCCGCACCCTGCTCTCCGGCGAGTACGACTCCCGGGAGGCGCTGGTCGCCATCCGGGCGGGCGCCGGCGGGGTGGACGCGGCCGACTTCGCCGAGATGCTGCTGCGGATGTACCTGCGTTGGGCCGAGCGGCACGGCTACCCGACGGAGGTCTACGAGACCTCGTACGCCGAGGAGGCCGGCCTCAAGTCCGCCACCTTCACCGTCAAGGTGCCGTACGCCTACGGCACGCTCAGCGTCGAGTCGGGCACCCACCGGCTGGTCCGGATCAGCCCGTTCGACAACCAGGGCCGCCGGCAGACCAGCTTCGCCGGGGTGGAGGTGCTGCCGGTCACCGAGCAGACCGACCACATCGACATCCCGGAGAACGAGGTCCGGGTGGACGTCTACCGGTCCTCCGGGCCGGGTGGGCAGAGCGTCAACACCACCGACTCGGCGGTGCGGCTCACCCACATCCCCACCGGCATCGTGGTGACCTGCCAGAACGAGAAGTCCCAGCTCCAGAACAAGGCCTCCGCGATGCGGGTGCTCCAGTCCCGGCTGCTGGAGCGCAAGCGGCAGGAGGAGGAGGCGAAGCTGGCCGGCCTGAAGACCGGCAGCACCAGCTCCTGGGGCGACCAGATGCGCTCGTACGTCCTGCATCCTTATCAGATGGTGAAGGATCTGCGAACCGAGCAGGAGACCGGCAATCCGTCCTCGGTCTTCGACGGTGAGCTGGACAGCTTCATCGAAGCCGGTATCCGCTGGCGCAAGCAGCAGCAGCTCGCCAACGACGCTGCGTGATCGATCGTGAACGGGGCGCGTCGTCGATCCCGGGTTGACCGGGCGAATCGATGACGCGCCCCGCATCGGCGGGGCGTGCCACTTGGCTCTGCGGTTACACCGCGTAGACTCACCACCCGTGATTCAGCTTGAGCAAGTGACGAAGACGTACCCGAAGGCGTCCCGGCCTTCGCTCGACAACGTGTCCGTCTCGATCGAGAAGGGCGAGTTCGTCTTCTTCATCGGGCCATCCGGCTCCGGCAAGTCCACGATCATCAAGATGCTGCTGCACGAGGTCGCCCCCAACAAGGGCCGGGTCATCGTCAACGGCAAGGACGTCACGTCGATGCGCTCCTGGAAGCGACCCCACTTCCGGCGGTCCATCGGCTGCGTCTTCCAGGACTTCCGGCTGCTGCCGAACCGCACCGCCTACGAGAACGTGGCGTTCGCCCTGGAGGTGATCGGCAAGACCAAGGCGGTGGCCCGCCGGGTCGTGCCCGAGGTGTTGGAGCTGGTCGGTCTCGGTGGCAAGGAGCACCGGTACCCGCACGAGCTCTCCGGTGGCGAGCAGCAGCGGGTCGCGGTGGCGCGGGCGTTCGTGAACCGTCCGCTGATCCTGCTGGCGGACGAGCCGACCGGAAACCTGGACCCGGACACCTCGATCGAGATCATGCGCCTGCTGGACCGGATCAACCGCACCGGCACGACCGTCGTGATGGTCACACACGACTCCAACATCGTGAACCAGATGCGCCGTCGCGTCGTCGAGATCGAAAGCGGCCGCATCGTGCGCGACCAGGCCCGCGGCGTCTACGGGTGAGCCGGCGCTCCACCCCTGCCGTACGACCTGACGACGAACACCTCACGCCGGAGAGCCGGAGGAACACCCGATGCGGATGAAGTACGTCCTGTCCGAGGTACTGGTCGGACTGTGGCGCAACGTCACCATGACCGTCGCGATGATCATCACGATGGCGGTCTCGCTGACCATGCTCGGCGCCAGTGGCCTGATGTACAAGCAGGTCGGCGACATGAAGGACCTCTACTACAAGAACGTCGAAGTCTCGATCTTCCTGAAGACCGACGTCACCGAGCAGCAGCGCACCGACCTCGACGCCAAGCTGAAGAGCGACCCCCTGGTCAAGGAGGTCCTCTACGTCAACAAGGACGAGGCGTACAAGACCTTCAAGGAGATGTACCAGGACGCGCCCGACCTGGTGAACGCCGTGAAGCCGGACCTGCTCCCCGAGTCGTTCCGGCTGAAGCTGGTCAACCCGGAGCAGTACAAGAACATCTACGACCAGTACCAGGGCACCGAGGGCGTCGACGTGATCGTCGACCAGAGCCGGCTGCTGGACAAGATCTTCAACGTGCTCACCGCGATCCAGAACATCGCGCTGGCCGCCGCCGTGGTGATGGCGATCGCCGCGCTGCTGCTCGTCGCGAACACCATCCAGGTGGCCGCGTACAGCAAGCGGCGTGAGGTCGCGGTCATGAAGCTGGTCGGCGCGTCGAACTGGTTCATCCAGGCGCCGTTCGTGCTGGAGGCGGTGGTCGCCGGCCTGATCGGCTCGGTGCTGGGCCTGATCGCGCTGATCGGGGCGAAGCAACTGCTGTTCAGCGGCTCGTTGAAGGCGCTGGAGGGGCTGCTCTCGCCCGTCCAGTGGTCGGACATCTTCCTGATGTTCCCGCTGATGGCCGGCGTCGGTGGCCTGATCAGCGCCGCCACCGCCTGGGTCACGCTCCGCTTCTACCTGCGGGTCTAGTCACGCTTCCACCTGCGGGTCTGTTCACCGCAGGGCTCTCCGTGGGGACCCTCCCGGGCCGGGAAGAAACGGCGCGGGAGGGTCCTTGTCGTTCGGGTAGCATGATCCCCGCTCACCGGCCGGGTGGTCGGTGCGCGTAGTGGAAGGGGGGTGGCGCCGGATGCCACGGGAAAAGGGTCGCAAGGTGGTCGCCTCCAATCGGAAGGCCCGCCACGACTACGCCATCCTCGACACGTACGAGGCGGGCATGGCGTTGACCGGCACCGAGGTCAAGTCGCTGCGCGCCGGCCGGGCCTCGCTGGTCGACGCGTTCGCCCAGGAACGTGACGGCGAGCTGTTCCTGCACGGCATGCACATCCCGGAGTACACCCAGGGCACCTGGACCAACCACGAGCCCCGGCGTACCCGCAAGCTGCTGCTCAAGCGGCTGGAGATCGACAAGTTGATCGGCAAGACCCGCGAGGGTGGCCTGACCATGGTCCCGTTGCAGGTCTACTTCTCCGACGGCTGGGCCAAGGTGGAGATCGCCCTGGCCAAGGGCAAGAAGTCGTACGACAAGCGGCAGGACCTCGCCAAGCGGGACGCCGACCGGGAGATCGCCCGGGTGTCGGGTCGGCGCGGCAAGGGGATGGACGACTGATTCATCCCGTTTGTCCAGGTCGGCGCGCCGGCCCGGGGCTCGGGATGAAACCCGTTGCGGCAGGCGTTAGTCTGGTCAGTGCCGCCACAACCGGCGGCCCGTCGAGGGGGTGACTGGTTTCGACTTCGTACGCAGCGACAGGGGAAGCGAGCCGAGGAAGCCGACGTCGTCTCGAGAATCGGTCGTCGGAAACCAATAAGCGCCAAGAACAATCGCGCTGACTTCGCTCTCGCCGCCTGAGGCGAGTAGCAAGTCTGTCGGCCTGGGAGCGCCTTCGACCCAGTTAGCCGGCATCAGCTAGAAGGCTGGCCAATCGGACCCGGTCGCGGGGTCCGTGCGGCGAGATCAATCAGCGACTGGGCCCGTCACACCAACTTGCTCGCGTGAGCGGTGGGGCCGAGTAGAGGCATAGCGAGCTGCGCTCGGAGAAGCCCTGACAAACCGGCGAAGGACCCGGGTTCGATTCCCGGCACCTCCACCACCTCGATATGCGCCCCGGTCCCCAAGGACCGGGGCGCATCACTGTTCCCCCTCCCGGCCGTCCCGCCTCCCCTGGTCCACCCCCGGCCTGGCCTCGTCCGCCCCGCTGTTCCGCTCCGCCTTGATCCGCCCCGCCCCGCCTCGCCCCGCCTCGCTTCGCTTCGCCCCGCGCGTCGCTTCGCCCCGCCTCGCCCCGCGTCGCTTCGCCCCGCCTCGCCCCGCGTCGCTTCGCCCCGCCTCGCCCCGCGTCGCTTCGCCCCGCCTCGCCTCGTTGATCAAGAGGTTTGCGTCAAGGTTGGAGATCAACTTGACGCAAACCTCTTGATCAACGGGGCCGGGCCCGGGCGCATGGTCCTGATCAACGGGGCGGGTCCGGGTGGGACGGGCGGGGCCAGTTGCTGGGAGGGAGGGAACCGGGAGGGGGCGGGTGGGCGTCTCAGGGGGATGCGGCGAATCGTAGGGCTGGCATGGGGGTTGGGGCTCCTGGTGGCGGTGGGTGGGTGTGCGGCAGCCGGGTCTGTGCCCGGTGGGGCGGGGGACGGTGGGGCGGTCGGGGGTGATCCGGGGCGGCAGCGGGAGGCGTTCGACGAGCGCGCCGCCGAGGTCGCCGGGGCGTGGCGGCCCGGCCCCGAGTGGTCGAGCGGGTACCTGCCGTTGCAGGACGCCACGGTGCTCACCGGCCAACCCGGCTTCGACGCCGGCACCGAGGCGGCCTTCCGCGCCGGCTGGTACCGGGACCAGATCGCGCTGCCGACCGACGTACCCGCCGACGGGGCGATCCGGTTCCCCGACGGCGCCCTGACCGTTCCCCTGATCAGCGCCGCCGAGGCGTACCGGCAGCTCGACCAGGGGGACCCGCCGCCGTGCGAGGGGCGACCCCGGGGACCACGGACCCCCGAACCCACCGTCGGCGCCCGGCCGGACGATCCCGTCTCCACCCAGGCGGCCTGCATCCCGCTCACGGTCACCGGGGCCACCCTGGGCACCGCCGAGGTGCGTACCAGCCGGGGGGTCGCCGCCGTACCCGCCTGGATCTTCACCGTGGCGGAGCTGACCAGCCCGGTGGCCCGCCTGGCGGTGGCGCCCCGGGCGGTCACCGCCGCCCCGGGGCCCGCCACCCCGAACCGGCCCCTGCCGGCCGGGGTGGCCGGTGCCGACCAGCTCCGACGGGTCGACGGCGCCCGGCTGACGTACACGGTCGGCATGGGTGCCTGCGACAGCGGGCCCACCGCCCTGGTGCGGGAGAGCGGCGACGTGGTGGTGGTCGGCGGCGGGGTGGCCCGGGGCGCCGGGGAGTGCATCGACCTGGCGGTGCTCAAGCCGGTCACCGTGACGTTGGCGGCCCCGCTCGGCAAACGCCCGGTGCTCGACGTCGCCACCGGCCGGGTGCTCACCCTCACCACCCACTGACACGCCCGACCGTCCTCGCATCCGGACTCCCCGTTCGGACGTCTCCCGCCCGTGTTGATCAAGAAGTTCGCGTCACATCGCCCGCTCAGGATGACGTAAACCTCTTGATCAACGCGGGTGAGCGGGGCGGGGGCGGAGGGTGGCGGGGGATCAGAGGAGGGTGGGGATGGTGGTGCTGATCGGGGTGGGGAGCACGGTGGGGACGTCGGCGCGTAGTGCCTCGGTGAGCGCGTCGGCCAGGTCGGGCAGCGCGTCGACGACCCGGGTGGCGCAGCCGTAGCCCCGGGCGATGGCGGTGAGGTCCAGGCCCGGCAGGTCCAGGCCGGGCACCCCCGGGGTGGACTTCAGCTCGGCGAACGCCTTGAGGATGGCGTACTGCTGGTTCACCGGGACCAGGACGACCACCGGCAGCCGCAGCCGCGCGGCGGTCCACAATGCCTGTACGGAGTAGTGGAAGGAGCCGTCCCCGATCACCGCGACCACCGGCCGGCCCCGCCCGGTGTCCCGCTCGGCGAGGGCGATGCCCACGGCGGCGGGCAGCCCGTAGCCGAGCCCGCCGCTGGCCATGGTGAAGTACGACGCCGGGCGGGTCACCGGGAGCCGACGCCGCAGCGCCGCGAGGTTGGACGGTGACTCCTGCACCAGCACCCCGTCGGCGGGCCAGCAGGCGGCCAGCGCGGCGAAGAGCGCGTCCGCGTCGGGCGGGTCGCCGGTGCCGGGCGGTTCCGGCGTCGGGCGGGGCGGCGGCGTCGGCCGGTCGGCCGCCGGCAGCAGGTCCAGCAGCGCGGCCAGGGTCAGCCCGGCGTCACCGAGCAGGCTGTCGCCCACCGGGGCCCGCGCCGCCTCGTCCGCGTCGTCGGTGACGTGCAGCAGCCGGGCCCCGGGCGGCAGGTGGTCGCCGGGCACGTGCGGGTAGTAGCGGAACACCGGCGCGCCGACCACCAGCACCACGTCGTGCCCGGTGAGCTTCTCGGCCAGCGGGGCGATCGCGTACGGCAGCACCCCCCGGTAGTGCGGGTGGTGCTCCGGGAAGGCGGCCCGCTCCGGCGCCGGCGCGGACCAGACCGGCGCGGCGAGCCGCTCGGCCACCGCCGCCGCCACCGGCATAGACGGTGCCGGGGTGACTGTTACGGTC
>NZ_JACGMO010000116.1:0-25088 GCF_015354745.1 Micromonospora sp. S-DT3-3-22 | reverse complement strand
CCGGCCAGGTCCGCGCCCCGCAGGTCCGCGCCGAGCAGCAGCGCGCCCCGCAGGTCCGCGCCGAGCAGCAGCGCGCCCCGCCGGTCGGCCCCGCCCATGCCGGCGCGGGCGGCCTCGCTGGCGGCCGCGAGCAGCGGGTTCACCCGGTCGCGGTGGGCGTCCACGTCGACCGTGGCCAGCTCCTGCGCGGTGCCGCCGGCCAGCGTGTCGGTGGCGTCGCGGGCGGCGCGCAGCTCGTCGTGCAGCGGGCCGGCGGGGGTGAGGGTGAGCGCCTCGGTGAGATACCAGAGCAGCTCGTGCAGGGGTCGGGTGACGGCGAACGCCGCGAACATGCCGGCGGCGGTGCCCGGGTCGGTCCGCCAGTCCCGGCCCCCGAAGGTGACCTGGCTGACCCGCTGGCCCGCGCCGAAGCAGTCGAACACGACGCAGCCGGGGTAGCCGCGGTCGCGCAACTCGTCGTGGATGCCGCAGCGGGAGTCGGCGCGCAGGTGGTGGCAGGCGCGGCCGGCGGGCTTGTCCCGGGCGAAGTCGGCGGAGGCGGCGAACGCCGGAGCGACGCAGCACAACCCGACGCAGCGGGCGCAGTCGGACCGCAGCCCGGTGGTCTCCGCCATGCTGCCCGTCGTCTCCCTCGTCCGGTGGTCGTCGCCGGTCCCGGCCCCGTGTGCGGGCCGGTCCGCCCCGGCCATTGTCCGCCGGGTCCCGGGCCGCCGATCGGGGAGGGTCCCGCCCGCCGAACGGGGCGGTGGTACCGCCGGGCAGTCCGGCCGGACGGGAGGGTCAGCGGCACCCACCGCCCCGGGAGGGTGGGATAGGGTCCGGTCACCGCCTCGGACCCGGGAGATGCGATGCCCACCGACCACGTCGACGTGCTCATCGTCGGCGCGGGGTTGTCCGGTGTCGGTGCCGCCTGCCACCTGCGGCGCAACTGCCCCGACAAGACGTACGCGGTGGTCGAGGCGCGGGACGCGGTCGGCGGCACCTGGGACCTGTTCCGCTACCCGGGCATCCGCTCCGACTCGGACATGTTCACCCTCGGCTACGCGTTCCGCCCGTGGACCGCCCCCCGGGCCATCGCCGACGGCGACACCATCCTCCGCTACGTCCGCCAGACCGCCCGGGAGTACGGCGTCGAGGAGCACATCCGGTTCCGTCACCGGGTGCGCCGCGCCGAGTGGGACAGCACCACCGCCCGCTGGACGGTCCACGCGCACCGCGACGACACCGCCGAGGACGTCGTCCTGACCTGCGATTTCCTCTTCTCCTGCACCGGCTACTACCGGTACGACGCCGGCTACACCCCCGACTTCCCGGACGTCGGGCGGTACACGGGTCGGCTGGTGCACCCGCAGCACTGGCCCGACGACCTAGACCACACCGGCCGGCGGGTGGTGGTGATCGGCAGCGGGGCCACCGCGGTGACCCTGGTGCCGGCGCTGGCGCGGCGGGCCGGGCACGTCACCATGCTCCAGCGTTCCCCCACGTACGTGATCGCGTTGCCGGGCCGGGACCGGCTGGCCGACGTGCTGCGCCGCCGGCTGCCCGCCCGCGCCGCCCACCGGCTGGTACGCGCCAAGAACGTGCTGTCCGGCACCGTCACCTACCAGCTCAGCCGGCGTGCGCCCCGGGTGGTGCGGGCGTTCCTGCGGCGGGCCGCGAAGGGCCGGCTGCCCGCCGGGTACGACGTGGACCGGCACTTCTCGCCCCGCTACGACCCGTGGGACCAGCGGCTGTGCGTGGCGCCCGACGGTGACCTGTTCGAAGCCCTGTCCACCGGCCGCGCCTCGGTGGTCACCGACACCGTCGCCGCGTTCACCCCGGGCGGCGTCCGGCTCGGCTCCGGCGTCGAGCTGCCCGCCGACGTCGTGGTCACCGCCACCGGGCTGCAACTGCTCGCCCTGGGCGGGATGACCCTCACCGTCGACGGCGTCGGCGTCGACCTCGGCGCGACGGTGGCGTACAAGGGGATGATGCTCTCCGGGGTGCCGAACTTCGCGTTGACCATCGGCTACACCAACGCCTCGTGGACGTTGAAGGCCGACCTGGTCGCCACCTACGTGTGCCGGCTGCTGCGCCACCTGGACGCCACCGGCCAGCAGGTCGTCACCCCGGTCGCGCCCACCGACGGCGACCTGTCGCCGATCATCGACCTGCGGTCCGGGTACGTGCTGCGCAGTGTGGACACGCTGCCCAGGCAGGGTGCCCGCGCGCCGTGGCGGCTGTACCAGAACTATCCCCGCGACGTCGTGCTGATGAAACACGGTCGGCTCGTCGACGAGGGGGTGCGCTTCTCCCGGGCGACCGCCGACACTCCGTTCGGCTGAGCCCGTCGCCCCCGTTCCATCGTCTCTTCCCCGCAGCAAGGAGGCCGCGTGCGTAACTTCGACTTCACGGCCGGGACCGCCGTGGTCACCGGTGCCGCCAGCGGAATCGGCGAGGCCCTCGCCCACGGGCTGGCCCGCCGTGGCAGCGACCTGGTCCTGCTCGACCGCGACGGCGACCGGCTCGACGCGGTGGCCGCCGCGGTCCGGGCCGCGCACCCCGGCCGCCGGGTCGACACCCACCTGGTCGACCTGGCCGACCTGTGCACCACCGCCCGGGTCGCCGAGGAGGTCATGGCCCGGCATCCCCGGGTCCGGTTGCTGGTCAACAACGCCGGGGTGGCCCTCGGTGGCCGGTTCGACCAGGTCACCATGGACGAGTTCCACTGGGTCGTCGACATCAACTTCCGGGCGCCGGTGCAGCTCACCCACGCCCTGCTGCCGGCGTTGCGGGCCGAACCCGGAGCGCACCTGGTCAACGTGTCCAGCCTGTTCGGGTTGATCGCCCCGGCCGGGCAGGCCGCCTACGCGGCCAGCAAGTTCGCCCTGCGGGGCTTCACCGAGGCGCTGCGGCACGAGCTGGCCGACGACGGCATCGGGGTGACGTCGGTGCACCCCGGCGGCATCGCCACCCGCATCGCCCGCAACGCCCGGGTCGGCAGCGGGGTGCCCCGCGAGGAGTTCGACGCGGCGCGGCGGCAGTTCGAGAGGCTGCTGTCCATCCCGCCCGGGCGGGCCGCCGAGGTGATCCTGCGCGGTGTCGAACGTCGGCACGGCCGGGTGCTGATCGGCTGGTCGGCGAAGCTGCCCGACCTGCTGGCCCGGGTCGCGCCCGGCTCGTACGGCCGGCTGGTCGCCGCCGGGGTCCGGCTCGCCGGTGGCCCGGGTCCACGGTCCGCGTCGACCGCCCGGGTGGCGGCCCCGGTGCCGGCGGAACTGCCCGCCGGTGAGGTCGCCTGACCACGGGCCGAGGCACGACGCCCCCGGACCACCGGCCGGTCAGGGCGGGTCGCTGCCCCGCTTCTCCTCCTGTGCCAGCACCGCCTCCCGGCGTTCCGGGTCGTCGCGGGCGGCCAGTTCCGCGGCGAGCCGCGGGTCGTCGACCAGCCGTTCCCGGTTGCGGTGCAGGAACGCCGCGAACCCGCCGGTGTACGGGCAGGCGAGGTCGCCGAGTTCCCGGTCCGGCTGGTAGCGGCAGCCGGTGCAGTAGTCGCTGATCTCGTCGATGTACCGCCCGTCCACGGCGTACGGCCGGGTGTCCACCCGGGCCAGGTCGGCGTACTGGCTCATGCCGAGCACGGTCGTGTTCATCACCCACTCGACGCCGTCGACGAAGCTGCGCTGGAACCAGTCGACCAGTTCGGTCGGCCGCCAGCCGCGCTGCAATGCGTGGTTGCCGAGCACCAGCAGCCGCTGGGCGTGGTGCGCCCAGCCCCGGTCCCGCACCCCGGCGAGCACGTCGGCCAGGCAGTGTGCCTCCACCGCGTCGGCGTCGAGGTCCTCGAACCACTGCGGCAGCGGTTCGGTCGCGGCCAGCCATCCGGTGCCCCGGTAGGGCGGGTCGACGTACCAGTAGAGCTGCCAGAGGAACTCCCGCCACCCCAGCACCCCCCGGACGAACGCCTCCACCGAGGCCAGCGGGGCGTCGCCCGACCGCCACGCCGCCTCCGCCCGGGACACGGCCGCCGCCGGGTCGAGCAGCCCGAGGTTGAACGCAGCGGAGAGCATCCCGTGTGCCAGCACCGGGTCCTCGGCGCTCATCACGTCGCCGTAGCGGCCGAACGCGGGCAGCCGGTACCGCAGGAAGTGGGTCAGCCGTTCCTCGGCCTCGGCGGCGGTGGCCGGGTGCGAGCGGGGGGCGTCCCGGCCCACGAACCGGACCCCGTCGCGTTCCCACCGGTCCAGGTCGGCCCGTACCTCGGCGTCGATGTCGTCCTCGACGACCGGCGGCGGGGGCGGCACGTCCAGGATGCGTCCGACCGGGGCGGCGCGGCCACGGTCGGCCGGACCGGGGCCGGTGAGCACACCGTGGCGGCGCTTGGCGTAGCGGTAGAAGTCGACCATCCGCAGGGGTCCCCGGCGGGGCCGGTCCGCCCAGTCGGCGAAGTCGGCCAGGTCGGTGACGAAGCCCCGGGGCGGCAGCACCGTCAGCCCCGGCACGGACCGGACGAAGTCCCTCGTCGCCCGGGTGCTCGGGTGGCAGACCTCGACCGGGCCGTCGACGGCCGCCAGGGCCTCCCGGAACGTCGCCGTGCGCAGCAGCACCGCCCGGTCGCCGAGTTCGGCGGCGCGGTGGCGCAGCGCGCTGAGGATCAGGTGCGCCTTCTGCCGGTGCAGCCGCCGACGCCGGAACAGGTCGGCGACCTCGACCAGCAGCACCGGTTGCTGGTCGTCGTCCAGGAAGTGCGGCCCGAGTTGATCGGCGAGCAGCCACCGGCGGGGAGACATGCGTCGATTGTGCCCAGCCGTCCGGTCACCCCACGTGCCGGGGTCGATCGGTGGCGGTGATCGCCCCTGCCAGCCCGCCCGGCGACGCGCCGTCGCGCCGGGCCCGCCCGGCAGTGGCGCGGGCCACCGGCGTCGCACCCGCCGCCGCCCGCCGCCGGGGCACCGACGCACCATGGTGGTATGACGGATAGCCGTACGTGGATGCCCCGGTGTCGGAGCGTGCCGCCGACCAGCTGTTCCCCGGCCCGGTACGGCGACCGCGCCGGCACGGCGGGCGTTGGCCCGGCGCGCCGGTGAGCGTCGTCCCCGCGCCCACCGTCCGGCGGGCCACCGTGGTCTGGGCGGTGGCCGTCACCGCCTACCTGGCGGCGGTGTTCCACCGCAGCTCCCTCGGGGTGACCGGGGTGGAGGCCACCCACCGGTTCGCCATCAACGCCTCCGCCCTCGCCGTCTTCTCGGTCGCCCAGCTCGCCGTGTACGCGGCCATGCAGATCCCGGTCGGCGTGCTGCTGGACCGGTACGGCTCCCGACGGCTGCTGCTGGCCGGCGGGGCGCTGATGGTCACCGGGCAGCTCTGCTTCGCCGTCGCCACCGACGTCCGGCTCGCCGTCGCCGCCCGGGTGCTGGTGGGCCTCGGCGACGCGATGACCTTCATCAGCGTGCTGCGGATCGTCGCGTTCTGGTTCCCGGGCCGCCGCAACCCGCTGCTGGTGCAGCTCACCGGCACCGTCGGTCAGCTCGGTGCGATCCTCGCCGCGGTGCCGCTGGTGGCGCTGCTGCACCGGGCCGGCTGGACCCCGGCGTTCCTGGTCGCCGCCGGGCTCGGCGCCACGACGGTGCTGCTGGTGCTCGTCGCCGTCCGGGACGCCCCGCACGTCGGGCCGGGGGTCGCCGTCACCCCGGCCCTGTCCACCGTGCGGCGGGAACTCGCCGCCGCCTGGGCCCAGCCGGGCACCCGGCTGGGCCTGTGGACGCACTTCGTCGCGCAGTTCTCCGGGGCCGTGTTCGCGCTGCTGTGGGGTTACCCGTTCCTGGTGCAGGGGCAGGGGCTGCCGCCGACGGCCGCCGCGTCGCTGCTCAGCCTGATGACGGTCGGGACGTTGCTGGCCGGGCCGGTGGTCGCCCACCTGTGCGCCCGGCACCCGGTGCACCGGTCGGCGCTGGTCCTCGTGGTCACCGGGGCCAGCGCCGGGGTCTGGGCGGTGGTGCTGGCCTGGCCGGGCCGGTCGCCGCACTGGCTGCTGGTGGCGCTGGTGCTGGTGCTGGCCCTGGGCGGCCCCGGCGCGGTCATCGGCTTCGACTACGCCCGTACGTTCAACCCGGTGCACCGGATCGGCAGCGCCACCGGCATCGTCAACGTCGGCGGGTTCGTCGCCTCGATCGTGCTGGTGCTGGCGATCGGGGTGGTGCTGGACCTGACCACCCCGGCCGGCGCGTCGGCCCCGCCGCTTTCCGCGTTCCGGTGGGCGTTCGCCGTGCAGTACCTGCTCTGGGCGTTGGGCGCGGTCCAGGTGCTGCGTTACCGCAACGCCGCCCGGCGAGGTGCCCGGGCCGCCGACCCCGGCCGGTCGGCGACGGCGGGGGCGGCGGTGTGCGTACCGCCGGGGGAGCGGCCCGACGGTGGGGGTGGGCGACCGGCGGGCGGCGGGTCCGACGGACCGATGGGTCGGGCGGCATGATCGCGGTAGGTTCGGCGGTGAGCGGGACCCATCCGGCGGTGCTGCCGGCAGCCAGGGAGGACACAGCGTGAGCCAGGAAGTCCGGGGCGTCATTTCACGGAGCAAGGGCGCTCCGGTCGAGGTCACCACCATCGTGGTGCCCGACCCGGGGCCCGGCGAGGCGGTGGTGCGGGTGCAGTCCTGCGGGGTCTGCCACACCGACCTGCACTACCGCGAGGGCGGCATCAACGACGACTACCCGTTCCTGCTCGGCCACGAGGCGGCCGGGGTGGTGGAGCAGGTGGGCGAGGGCGTCACCGAGGTCGCCCCCGGCGACTTCGTGGTGCTCAACTGGCGGGCGGTCTGCGGCGAGTGCCGGGCCTGCCGCCGGGGCCGGCCGTGGTACTGCTTCAACACCCACAACGCCGCCCGCAAGATGACCCTCACCGACGGCACCGAGCTGACCCCGGCCCTGGGCATCGGCGCGTTCGCCGAGAAGACGCTGGTCCACGCCGGTCAGTGCACCAAGGTCGACCCGGCGGCCCGGCCCGCCGCCGTCGGGCTGCTCGGCTGCGGGGTGATGGCCGGTCTCGGCGCGGCGATGAACACCGGCCAGGTCACCCGGGGTGACTCGGTGGCCGTCATCGGCTGCGGCGGGGTCGGCGACGCGGCGGTCGCGGGAGCCGTCCTGGCCGGCGCGACCACGATCATCGCGGTGGACACCGACGGCCGCAAGCTCGACTGGGCGCGGAAGTTCGGCGCCACCCACACCGTCGACGCCTCCGCCGAGGACGCCGTGGAGGCGATCCGGGCCGCGACCGGCGGCTTCGGCGCGGACGTGGTGATCGACGCGGTGGGCCGCCCGGAGACCTGGAAGCAGGCGTTCTACGCCCGCGACCTCGCCGGCACCGTCGTGCTGGTCGGGGTGCCCACCCCGGAGATGACCGTCGACCTGCCGCTGCTGGACGTCTTCGGCCGGGGCGGCGCGCTCAGGTCGAGCTGGTACGGCGACTGCCTGCCCAGCCGGGACTTCCCGCTGCTCACCCAGCTCTATCTGCAGGGTCGCCTCGACCTGGACGCCTTCGTCACCGAGGAGATCGCCCTGGACGCGGTGGAGGAGGCGTTCCGCCGGATGCACCACGGCGACGTGCTGCGCTCGGTGGTGGTGTTCCCGTGACCGCGCGGGTCGACCACGCCGTCACCTCCGGCACCTTCTCCCTCGACGGGCAGACCTTCGACGTCGACAACAACGTCTGGGTCGTCGGCGACGACACCGAGTGCGTGGTCCTCGACGCCCCGCACGACGTGGCCGCGATCCGCCGGGTCGTCGGCGACCGCCGGGTGGTGGCGATCCTCGCCACCCACGCCCACGACGACCACGTCCGGGTCGCCCCGGAACTGGCGAAGGCCACCGGCGCGCCGGTCCTGCTGCACCCCGCCGACCGGGTGCTGTGGGACCTGGTCCACCCCGGTCTGGCCCCCGACGGGGAGCTGACCGACGGGCAGGAGATCACCGTCGGGGACACCGTCCTGCGGGTGCTGCACACCCCCGGGCACAGCCCCGGCGCGTGCAGCTTCCACGCCCCGGCGCTGGGTGCGGTCTTCACCGGGGACACCCTGTTCGCCGGGGGACCGGGGGCGACCGGCCGGTCGTACAGCGACTTCGCCACGATCGTGGAGTCGATCCGTACCCGGCTGCTCACCCTGCCGGCGGACACGGTGGTGCACACCGGGCACGGCGACGACACCAGCGTCGGCGCGGAGGCCCCCCACCTACAGGAGTGGCTGGCCCGCGGCCACTGACCGGCTCCGCGCGTTCCGTTTCACCTTTCTCGCCGATATGGCGGTATTCGGGCTCTGCCGATGCCGCCATATCGGCGTTTTAGCGCCCCGGACCGGCCGGATGTCCCGGTCCGGGAGGTGTGCCCGGTTCCCAGGGTGAGTTGGGCCACGGCTGCGGCAGGGGCCGCATATCCGGAATGACCGACAAGCCTGGCTGGTTGTGTTCCCCGTACGCCGGTCAGCACACCTCCGGCCGGCGGGGAAGTTCCCCCGAGGCCCGCTCACCCCGGAGCGCGTCGCCACGATCGAAAGGGCAACCATCGTGAAGCTGGACTTCACTCGATGGCTCCCGGCCATCGCGAAGGACCGCAGGACCGCACTGAGCATCGCCGGCGTCGCCGCCCTCGGCGGCCTGGCGTTCGGGCCGGCCGCCGTGGCCGCCCCCGTCACCAGCGGCCCCCATGAGGGCGCCCGCGCCGCGATCGACCTGGCCACCGGCAAGGGCCGGCAGGGCGTCACCGTCGAGTCCGGCCTGACCACCGGCAGCCCCACCACCGAGGTGCCGGCCGGCAAGCCGAGCACCGACGACCTCATCCCGCGCGGCGTCGAGGGCGCCCAGTCCCGCGTCCCGCTCGACGACGCGCAGCTCGCCAACGCCAAGGAGATCGTCGCCGAGGCCAAGCGCAGCGGCGTGGGCGAGCGCGGCGCGGTGATCGGCGTGGCCACCTCGTTGCAGGAGTCGAAGCTGTACAACCTGGGGCACCTCGGCGCGTACAACGACCACGACTCGCAGGGCCTGTTCCAGCAGCGCCCGTCGTCGGGGTGGGGCACGCCCGAGCAGATCACCGACCCGCGGTACGCCTCCCGGGCGTTCTTCGACGCGTTGAAGAACGTGCACGGCTGGGAGGACCTGCCGCTGACCACCGCCGCGCAGACCGTCCAGGTCTCGGCGTACCCGTACGCGTACGCCCAGTGGGAGCAGCAGGCGGCGGACATCGTCCAGCAGCTCTGGTGACCCGGGCACGGCCGGCCGGCCCCCACGACGGGGGCCGGCCGGCCGGCGTCGACGGGTCAGGCCGGCGCGTCCTCCCGGCGCAGCTTCGCCGACCCGACGCCGACGGAGAACCCGGCCGCCCAGCGGCTCGCGCTGTCGGGTCGGGTCCGGTCGACCAGGTGGTACCAGTCCATCCGGCAGCGCTGCGGAGTCACCTCCAGCACGCCGTAGCCGTGCCCGTCCAGCTCCGTCCACTTCACGTGCGGGTTCGTCGAGCGCAGCAGGGTCGCGCCGAGCAGGCTCAGCCCGTTGCCGGCCGGCAGCCCGAGGACGTCGTCGAGGTTGTCGCTGGTCACCGACGGCACCACGAACTCGGCGGCGGCCGGATTGGTCAGCCCCGTCGACCGGGTGGTCACCTCGCTGGCCCACGAGGTGTGGATGTCGCCGGTGAGGAAGACCACGTCCCGGGTGCCGGTCGCCCGTAGGTGGTCGACCAGCCGGTTGCGGTCGGCGTTGTAGCCGTCCCACTGGTCGGGGTTGAGCACCGCGCCGTTCTGCGGGATGCCGAGCAGCTTGCCCAGCGGGCCGAGCAGCCATGCCGGCAGCGAACCGATGTCGACCCGGGCCATCATCACCGGGTTGCCGACCAGCTTCCACTGTGCCGTCGAGCCGGACAGCCCGTCTTCGAGCCACCGTAGCTGGGCCGCGCCGGCGATGGTGCGGGTCGGGTCGTCCACCGCCGTGCCGCCGGCCTGCTGCGACCGGTACGACCGCAGGTCCAGCATGGACAGCTCGGCGAGCCGGCCGAAGCGCAACCGCCGGTAGATCGTGCCGTCCGCGCCGATGCGCACCGGCATCCACTCCCGGTACGCCTGCCGGGCGGCGGCGACCCGGTCTGCCCAGGCGCCCTCGGTGCCCGTCGTGTGGTTCTCCGCCCCGCCCGACCAGGCGTCGTTGGCGACCTCGTGGTCGTCCCAGGTGATCACCCAGGGCAGGGCGGCGTGCAGCGCCTGCAGGCCCGGGTCGGTCTTGTAGAGCGCGTGCCGGACCCGGTAGTCGGCCAGGGTCAGCGTCTCGTGCTCGGGCACGACCGGGCGGACCACGGTGCCGCCGGCGTCGAACTCGCCGGTGCCGTACTCGTACAGGTAGTCGCCGAGGTGCACGACCAGGTTGAGGTCGCCCCGGTCGGCCAGCCGCCGGTAGGCCGCGAAGTGCCCGGCCTCCCAGTTCGCGCAGGACACCACGCCCAGCCGCAGCCGGTCGATGGCCGCGTCGGCCGCCGGGGCGGTCATCGACCGGCCGGTCGGCGACCAGGTGTCGCCGTGGCCGAACCGGTACCAGTACGTCGTGGCCGGGGCCAGCCCGGTCACCGCCACCTTGACCGTGTGGTCGCGGGCCGGGCCGGTCGGTGTCACGCCCTGCGCGGCGACCGTGGCGAAGTCGGGGTCGGCGGCGACCTGCCAGCGGACGTCGACGTCCGGGCCGAGGCCGGAACCGGGCAGTGCCTCCGCCACGGGGGTGACCCGGGTCCAGAGCAGGATGCCGTCCGGCAGCGGATCGCCGGAGGCGACCCCGTGCCGGAACGCGCCGGCCGCCGCGTGGGCGGGGCCGCTCGCGGCGAGGGTGGTGCCGGCGAGGACGGCGGTGCCGGCGGAGGCACCGGCGAGGCGCAGCAGGGTACGACGGTTGAGGGTGTTCGTCATGGTCTATGTGTCTACCGGGTGTCGCGGTGCGTCCGCAGCCCCGTGCGGTGAGTGTTCGCCGACGGTTCCCCCGGGGTTGGTGTCGCCGGTGGACGGTCGGGTTCAGCGGCGGTGCGCGGCGCGGTGGTTCAGCACGATGTCGGTGGCCGCGGCGGCCAGGGCCAACGCGACGATGCCCATGGCCAGCAGCAGGGAGTGCCGGAACGCGGCGGCCCACTGGCCGTCGGTGCTGGCCAGCGACGAGAAGAACAGCGCGCCGACGGCGGCGATGCCGGCGGCCGACCCGATCCGCTGCCCGGTCTGCAACATGCCGGCCGCGCTGCCCGCCTGCGGCACCGGCACCTCGGACAGGGTCAACGTCTGGTTGGGGGTGATCACCAGGCCGCTGCCCAGCCCGGCGAGCAGCAGCGGCAGCGCGGTGAGCAGCGGGACCGAGCCGTGCGGGTCGCCGCGCAGGACGAACACCACCCCACCGAGCCCGATCAGCACCATGACCAGCCCGATCCCGACCAGGGGCCGGCCGTAACGGGTGACCAGTCGGCCGCCGAGGGCGGCGGCCAGCGCCGACCCGAGGGCGAACGGGGTGATCGCCAGGCCGGCGGTCAAGGCCCGGTAGCCGAGGCCGTTCTGGAGGTAGAGGGTGAAGATGAAGAAGATCGCGGTGAAGCCGCCGAAGTAGATGAGCGCGATCACCGCGCCGATGGTGTACGACCGCAGCCGGAACAACCCCAGGTCGAACAGGGGGGTGCGGGTGCGCCCGTAGCGGTGCTCCCAGAACCCGAAGCCGGCCAGCACCACCAGCCCGGCCGGGATCAGCGCCCACTTCCACGGGCTGGGCCACTGTTCCCGCTGCACCAGGGGCAGCAGCAGGAGCGTCACGCCGACGCCGAGCAGCAGCACCCCGACCGGGTCGAGCCGGTGCCGGTCGAGCCGACCGGCGGCCCGGGTGGGCAGCAGCCGCCAGCCGAGCAGCACCGCCACCACCCCGACGGGGACGTTGACGAAGAACACCCACCGCCAGCCGTGGTCCTCCCCGCCGAGTTGGATGAGCAGCCCGCCCAGCAGCGGGCCGACGGCGGTGGAGATGCCGATGGTCGCGCCGAGCAGGCCGAACGCGCGACCCCGCTCCGCGCCCCGGAACAGCTGTTGGATCAGGCCGGTCACCTGCGGGTTGACCACCCCGGCGGCGACGCCCTGCAGGAGCCGGGCGGCGACCAGCCAGGTCGGGGACTGGGCCAGCCCGGCCAGCGCGCTGGTGACGGTGAACAGGGCGACCCCGACGACGAAGGCGTTGCGGCGGCCCCGGGCGTCGCCGAAGCGGCCGGCCGGCACCAGGACCAGTCCGAAGGTCAACGCGTAGCCGGACAGCACCCACTGCAGGTCGCTCGGGCTGGCCTGCAACGCCCGCTCCATCGACGGGACGGCGACGTTGACGATGCTGACGTCCAACAGCGTCATGAACGCCGCGACGAGGCCGACGCCGAGGGCCTGCCAGCGGCGGCGGTCGTCGGTGGGGCCGGTCATGGAACCGCCGGCGGCGCAGCGGTCCCGCACGGACCGGTGATCGGGCATGCCGCAGCGCTACCCGGAGACCGGCGCGGCAAACCGGGGCCCGGCCCGGCCGCCCGGCGGGGCGCGGTGGCGCTCACGCCGGCTGGCGGGCGCACCAGCGGGGGCCGAAGTCCAGCCCGGCCAGCGGCGAGTCCTCCCGGTGCAGCAGGCCCTTCTCGGTGAGCTGGTGCAGGGGCGTGTGCACGTCCTGCTCGGCCAGCCCCGCCTCCTCGGCGATCAGGTCGGGGTAGGGCACCTGGCCGCGCGTCTCCAGCACGCTGACCGCCTCGTAGACGCGCACCTCGACCTCCGACAGACGTACCTGCTGCATGGTGCCCTCCTCGCCGTGACCCCGGCCGGCCGGTCGGGCGGTCCGGGTGGCGCGGCTTACCCGCTGGCCGCCCGACAATGCCTGCCCGACGGCCGGTCGTGCGCGCCTCCGGACGGTCCGGTGCCCTACCCTGGACGGCATGATCATCTGGGATCTCGTCGTGGTCGGCGCCGGGCCGGCCGGGCTCAGCGCGGCCCGGGAGGCCGCCGCGGCCGGCGTGCGGACGCTGGTGCTGGACCGGGCCGTGCACCCCCGCTACAAGACCTGCGGGGGTGGCCTGATCGGCACCTCGCTGTCGATGGTGGCCGGCCGGATCGAGGTGCCGGCGCACGACCGGGTCGACCGGGTCACCTTCACCCGCGACGGCCGGTGGGGTTTCACCCGCCGGCACGGCACCCCGCTGGTGACCATGGTGCGCCGCGACGAGTTCGACGACCGGCTGCGCGCGGCGGCGGTGTCCGCCGGGGCCGAGGTCCGCGAGGGCGTCGCGGTGCGCGCCCTCGACCAGGACCCCGACACGGTACGGGTCCGGCTGGCCGACGGTTCCACCGTGACCGCCCGGACGGTGATCGGGGCCGACGGTTCCGCCGGGGTGACCGCCCGGCACGTGGGTGTCCGGTACGGCCAGGTGGATCTGGGCCTGGAACGGGAGCTGCCGGTGTCACCGGCGCAGGCGGCCCGCTGGCGGGGGCGGCTGCTGCTGGACTGGGGCCCGTTCCCCGGCGCGTACGGCTGGGTGTTCCCGAAGGGGGACCTGCTCACCGTCGGCGTGATCGGGGCCCGGGGCGAGGGCGAACGCACCCGCGCCTACCTGCACGGCTTCCTCGACCGGTTGGGCCTGGCACAGGTGCCCGCCGCGCACGACTCCGGGCATCTGACCCGGTGCCGGGTCGACGACTCGCCGCTGCGCCACGGCCGGGTGCTGGTGGCCGGCGACGCGGCCGGCCTGCTGGAGCCGTGGACCCGGGAGGGGATCAGCTACGCGTTGCGCTCCGGGACGCTGGCCGGCGCGGCGGTCGCCGCCGGTGACCTGGACCGCTACCCCCGCGACGTGCAGGAACGCCTGGTGCCGTCGATGCGCGCCGGGCGGCGGATGCTGACCCTGTTCGCCCGCCGTCCGGAGCTGTGCCACGCCTTCGTGGCGACCCCGGCCGGCTGGTCGGTGTTCGTCCGGTTCTGCCAGGGCCGGCTGAGCTTCGACCGGACCATGGACCGGATGCCGGTGCGGGCCGTGGCGGCCCTGCTGGACCGGCTGCCCGCCCGGGGTCCGCAGCCGGCCGTGCCACCCGCCCGGTGACCCGTCGGCCCGCAGCGGGCCGACGCAGCGGGGTCAGGGCACGATCACCGCGCGGCCGTGGATCTCGCCGGCCCGCAGCAGGTCGTACGCCTCGGGGGCGCGGTCCAGCGGGAAGGTCTGCACGTCGGCGGTGAGCAGCCCGGCCCGGCCCAGGGCGATCACCTCCTGGAGTTCGGCCCGGGTGCCCCAGAACGGGACCTCGACGCTGGTCTCGAACGGCACGGTGGGCGGCTCGTCGGCGACCGGCCGCACCGGCAGGGTGCCGCCGCCCAACCCGACCAGCAGCAGCCGGCCGCCGGTGGCGACGACGGTGCGGGCGGTGGTGAGGGTGGCGTCCAGCCCGACGCAGTCGATGACCACGTCCGCGCCGTCGGGCGCCGGGCCGACGAGTTCGCGGATGCGGTCGACGGTGTCGGGGCCGGCCGGCACCACGTGGTGCGCGCCGACCCGGGTGGCCAGGTCGAGGGCGGCGACGTTGCTGTCCACCGCGATGATCCGTACGGCGGTGGTGGCGGCGAGGATCTGCACCGCCATGTGCCCCAGCCCGCCGATGCCGATCACCACGACCGACGTCCCGGGCCGCAGCGCCGGCCGGGCCAGCTCGATCGCGTGGTACGGGGTCAGCCCGGCGTCGGTCAGCGGCGCCGCCTGGGTCACCTCCAGGTCACCGACGGGCAGCAGCCGGGAGGCGGGCACCAGCACGTGCTCGGCCAGCCCGCCGTCGCGGCTGAGCCCGATCCCGCCGACCGGCACGGTGCGGCACTGGTTCTCCCGGCCCCGCAGGCAGCCCCGGCAGGTGCCGCAGCCGATGATCCCGTAGACGGCGACCCGGTCCCCGGCGGACCAGCCGGTGACGCCGTCGCCGAGGGTGTCCACGGTGCCGGCGATCTCGTGGCCGAGGGTGATCGGGGTGGGGAACACGCCCGGCGGGGCGTCGAGGATGTGCAGGTCGGAGTGGCAGGCGCCGACCGCGCCGACGCGTACCAGCACCTCGCCGGGGCCGGGCGTCGGGGTGGGCACCTCCACCTGTTCGAGCACCCCGGGGGCGGTCATCCGTACCGCGCGCATGGTCTCGTCCTCTCGTCGCCGACGGTCCCGCGCGCTTACCCCTCCCGCCGGCCTTGATGCCGGGCGCACACTGCGGGTCATGAGCGAATCGTTCACCGACGAGGAGTACGCGTTCCTGCGGCACGTGCGCTTCGGCGAGCTGCCACCGGCGGTACGCCCCGACGAGCGGACGGCGTCGACCGAGACCGACCCGCCCCGCTACCAGCCCGACCCGACCTCCGGCCAGTACGAGCAGGACCTGCGCGCGGGCGGCTGAACGCCCCCGACGGGTCCCGGGGTGCCACCCCGGGACCCGTCGCGGGCTGGCCGTGCGGAGAGCGCCGGCCGGGCGGCTCAGAAGACCGGCACGCCGGCGCGGACCAGCCGCCAGTTCGGCACGAAGAAGTCGGCCGGGTCGATGGTGCCCCGGGCCTGCGCCCAGTCGATGAGCAGCTGGCGGATCTCCTGCTGCGCGTTGTAGACCTGGGTCTTGACGATGCCGGGGAAGTTCCCGCCGCCGCTGCGCCGGTAGTTGTTCACCGCGACGACGAACCGGGCGTCCGCGGCGACCGGGGTGTCGGTGCCGGGCAGCACCAGCCGGGTGATCCGTTGCCCGACCGGCTTCGAGATGTCGATGTCGTAGTCCAGTCCCGAGATCACGTCGTAGTTGTAGTCCGGGACGGCCGGGTCGCTGATGGTGGCCGGGTCGACCGGCGCGCCGACCGGCAGGGTGGTGAAGTACTTCGCCGAGTACTCCAGGTAGGCCCGCACCTCGGCGCCGGTGAGCTCCACCGCCTCCAGGGTGTTGTCGTAGACGTACAGCCCGGCGACGTCGCGGATGCGCACGTCGCCCTGCGGGAAGACGGCGGTACGGCTGAACGGCGCGGCGATCGACAGCACCGGCAGCGCCGCGTACGGGCCGCCGGTGAGCGCGGCGGTGACCACCTCGGTCTGCACGTGGTTGATGAAGTCCAGGATCGGGGTGTCCCGGTAGCGCGACTCGGCGGCGGACAGTTCCTGCGCGGACCGGGCGACCACCGTGTTGACGTACCCGACGGTCTTGTCGTGCTGGCCCCGCACGGCGGCGAGCACCTTCGGGTCCTCGACCACGGTGTTGGTGTTGAGCATGGTGGCGCCCTTGCCGACGACCTTCCAGCGGCCCCGCTCCCGGGTCAGGGTGAAGTCCATCCGGGTCAGCCGCTGCCCCCACTTGGACGGTTCGGCGGTGAGCACCTGCGCGCCGGTGGCGGTGTTGGTGACGAACTTCTCGACCACCTCGTTGTGGGCGTGGCCGAACAGGATCGCGTCGATGCCGGGGACCTGCTGGGCGATCAGCGCCACCGGGTTCTCGTTGGGCAGCTCCGGGCCGTAGCTGGAGGTGCCGCTGTCGCCGCCGTGGGCGGAGACGATGACCAGGTCCGCGCCCCGCTGCCGCATGATCGGCACCCACTTGGCGGCGGTCTCCACCATGCCCGGGAAGACCAGCCGGCCCTCGACGTTGCCCTTGTCCCAGATGGCCACCCCGGGGTTGGTCAGGCCGAGGATGCCCACGGTCAGGGTCGGCGAGCCGGGCCCGCCGGGCCGCACCCGCTTGAGCACGTACGGCTGGAACGCCGGCTTGCCGGTCTTCGCGTTGACCGCGTTCGCGGCCAGCGCCGGGAAGCCCAGCTGACGAATCCAGGTCGCCAGCAGCGGCAGCCCGTAGTTGAACTCGTGGTTGCCCAGCGTGATGGCGTCGTACCGGAGGATGTTCATCGCGCGGGCCATCGGGTGCGTCGCGCCGGTGACGGTGATCGGCTCCTGCTTGGCGTAGTACGTGGCCAGCGGGGTGCCCTGGATGGTGTCGCCGGCGTCGAGGACCAGGGTGGCCCGGCCCCGGCGCTCGGCGCGGATCTGGTTGACCAGGGTGGCGAGCTTGGCGACGCCGACGTCGTTGTGCTTGCTGTCGTCGAACTCGGCGTCGCGGTAGTAGTCCCAGTTGTAGACGTTGCCGTGGGTGTCCGAGGTGCCCAGGACGGTCAGGTCCCAGGTCTTCGGACCCTGCGGGCCCTGCCGCTCGGCCGCCCGGGCGGGCGCGCCGGCGATCAGCGGGGCGGTCGCCGCGGCGGCGGCGACGGCCAGCACCTGGCGGCGCGAGGCGCCGGAGGAGGAGGTCATGGGGGTGCCCTTCGATGGGGTGGACGCGCCTCGTGGGCGCCGTTGCGCACCATAACGAGCAGCGGTCACTCCTGCCACAGTGGCCCGCAGTGTTCCCCCGCCGCGCCGTCCCCGGTCACCTGCCTGTCACACCGGTGTCGTCAGGTGTCCGGCGCGGGTTGTTTCCGACCGATCCGTCGGGGTAGGTGACCCAGCGACCCAGAACGGACCAAACCAGACAGGGGAGCCGCACGGTGAGTCAGGACCAGTACACCCCGCAGGACCCGAACAGCCAGTACGGCCACCGGGAGGGTCAGCCGGCGCAGCAGCAGTCGACGCCCGGCCGGACCGACCGGATGGGTCCGGAGCCCGACCACGGCGAGACGTCGTACCGGGGCAGTGACCGGCTGGTGGGCAAGCGGGCCCTGATCACCGGCGGTGACTCGGGCATCGGCCGGGCGGTGGCGATCGCGTTCGCCCGGGAGGGCGCCGACGTGGTGGTGTCCTACCTCGACGAGGACGAGGACGCCGACGCCCGGGAGACGGTCCGGCTGGTCGAGGCGGCGGGCCGCCGGGGGGTCGCGGTGCGGACCGACCTGACCGACGAGCAGCACTGCCGTGACCTGGTCGACCGGACGGTGACCGAACTCGGCGGGCTGGACATCCTGGTCAACAACGCGGCCTACCAGATGGCCCAGGACGACGGCATCGAGGCGATCAGCACCGACCAGTTCGACCGGGTGATGAAGACCAACCTGTACGCGATGTTCTGGCTCTGCCGCAGCGCCCTGCCGCACCTGAAGGAGGGCGCGACGATCGTCAACACCACCTCCATCCAGGCGTACGACCCGTCGCCGCCGCTGCTGGACTACGCCACCACCAAGGCGGGCATCGCCAACTTCACCAAGGGGCTCGCCGCGCAGCTCGCCGACCGGGGCATCCGGGTCAACGCGGTCGCGCCCGGCCCGATCTGGACGCCGCTGATCCCGGCGACCATGCCGCCGGAGAAGGTGGAGAAGTTCGGCACCGACACCCCGCTGGGCCGGGCCGGGCAGCCCGCCGAACTGGCCCCCGCGTACGTCTTCTTCGCCTCCCAGGAGTCCAGCTACGTCACCGGGGAGATCCTCGGGGTGACCGGCGGCCGGTTCACCAGGTGACCGGCCCGTCCGTCGGACCGGAGCCGGGGCCCCGGCTCCGGTCCGACGGTCAGCGGGGCCAGTCGGCCAGCCGGCGGCGGACCTGCGCGATCTGCGCCGGGTCCAGGCCGTAGCGGGCGAGCCGCCGGTCCGGCAGCCGGTCCAGGTAGCGGCCGGCGGCCCGGACGTCCTCGTCGGCCAGCGCCGGGTCCACCTGCCGGGCCAGGGTCAGCAGCTCGTCGACCGGATACTGCGCCAGCGCGGCGGCGACGTCGATGTAGTCGCGGGCCTCCCGACGGTTGACCAGGGCGGCGGTCTTGTTGGCGATCAGGTCGCGGACGTCCATCACCGGGCCGAGGTCCATCACCACCGGTGAGCGGTACCGGTCGAGCCGGGCCAGGCTGAGCCGGATCCGCCGGTCGTCCCGGCCGACCACGAAGTCCCGGATGTCGCGGTCGAACCCCTCGAACAGGTCACCGAGGTCGCTGTCCGGGTCGGCCGCCGCGACGGTGTAGCCGGCGCGTTCCAGCGCGGCGCACACCTCCGCCGCCGCCGCCTCGGCCGCCCCCTCCACGTCGGCGAACAGGTCGACGTCCTCGGTGGGGCGGGTGACCAGGCCGTGCGCCGCCCACGCCACCCCGCCGCCGAGGACGAACCGGTGCGGCCCGGCCGCGGTGAGGGCGACCCGGGCGACCTCCCGGTAGAAGTCGTGCAGGTGGGTCACGCGGTCCGCAGACCCCGGTGCCGGCTCTCCCAGGCCTGCCGTACCCCCCGGGGCAGGTTGAGCCGCCGCCACACCCGGCGCAGGGTGCGTCCGTCGATGAGCGCCCGCAGGTCGTCGGCGCGGGTGGTCTCCCGCAGCACGTTCTCGTACAGCCAGAGCAGGTCGTCCGGTTCGGCCAGGTCGAACGTGCGTTCGCTGCTCCACATCAACCGGACCGGCAGCTCCACCACGCCGCCGGTGGGGCCGGTCAGCTCCGCCAGGGTGCGCGCCACCACCACCGGCCGGCCCGGCCGGGCCAGGTGGGTGGGGGTCGCCAGGGTGGCCTGCATGCTGTCAGGGTAACGCCGGTTCGACCAGCTCAGGTACGCGGCTTTCGACGAACCGCCGCTGCCCGTGCCGTCGCCGCCCTGCCCGGCCGCGTGCGACGGGGGCGCGGAAGGGCAGGGCGGGGTAAACTGGGGGCAGGAGCGTCGGTGTGTCCAGTGTCCCCGGGCCTCACCTGAATTGCCGTCGCGGAGTTCCGTCCGGCTGGAGCCGCGTCGCGCCACGCGCCGAGAGGCGACATGCACACCGGCGCTCCGCCACCGCGGTACGGCGCTGCCCCCGACCGGACCGGTCGGGGGCAGCGCCGTACCGGTGCGCAGAGATCCTCACACCCGAGTCGCATCCGCCGCCGTGCTGGCCTATGTTCAGGGGGTCGGATCATGCCGGGGAGGGAGGTGCGCGGTGGGTCTGCGTACCTTCATCGCGGGCTGGCCGGTCTACCGGCAGCTCACCGGCACCGACCCGCTGGGCCGGGGCGCGGCGGCGCGGTCGGGCCGGTCCGCCGGGCTGACCGCCCGCACCGAGACCGCCGACCGGGTGGCCCGTTCGGTCTGCCCGTACTGCGCGGTCGGCTGCGGGCAGCGGGTGTACGTCTCCGACGGGCAGGTCACCCAGATCGAGGGCGACCCGGACAGCCCGATCTCCCGGGGGCGGCTCTGCCCGAAGGGCTCGGCCAGCAGGAGCCTGGTCACCAGCCCGCTGCGGCAGACCACGGTCCGCTACCGGCGTCCGTATTCCACCGAGTGGGAGGACCTCGACCTCGACACCGCGCTGGACATGATCGCCGACCGGGTCCTCGCCGCCCGCGAGCAGACCTGGGAGGACGTCGACAGCGACGGCCGGCCGCTGCACCGCACGCTGGGCATCTCCAGCCTGGGCGGGGCGACGCTGGACAACGAGGAGAACTACCTCATCAAGAAGCTGTTCACCGCGATGGGGGCGCTCCAGATCGAGAACCAGGCCCGGATTTGACACTCCGCCACCGTCCCCGGTCTGGGGGCCAGCTTCGGTCGCGGTGGCGCGACGGACTTCCAACAGGATCTCGCCAACGCTGACGTCATCGTCATCCAGGGGTCGAACATGGCCGAGGCCCACCCGGTGGGCTTCCAGTGGGTCATGGAGGCCAAGCGGCGCGGCGCGAAGGTCTTCCACGTCGATCCCCGGTTCACCCGCACCAGCGCGGTGGCCGACTCGTACCTGCCGATCCGGGCGGGCACCGACATCGCCCTGCTCGGTGGGGTCGTGCGCTACATCCTGGACAACGAACTGGACTTCCGGGAGTACGTGCTGGCGTACACGAACGCGGCGACGATCGTCAGCGAGCAGTTCGCCGACACCGAGGACGGCGACGGCCTGTTCTCCGGCTACGACCCGAACACCGACAGCTACGTGCAGACCAGCTGGCAGTACGCCGGGCACGAGGGGGACTCCGGCAGCGGGCACACCGCCAAGGAACGCGACAGCGCGGCCGGGCTGCGGCACGAGTCGCACGGCGCGCAGGTGCACGGGCAGGCCCAGCGGGACGAGACCCTCCAGCATCCGCGCTGCGTCTACCAGATCCTGCGCCGGCACTTCGCCCGCTACACCCCGGAGATGGTGGAGCGGGTCTGCGGCATCCCCCGGGAGAAGTTCCTGGAGTTGGCGCGGGCCTGGACGGAGAACTCGGGCCGGGACCGCACCGGCGCGCTGGTCTACTCGGTGGGCTGGACCCAGCACAGCGTCGGCGTGCAGTACATCCGCACCGGGGCGATCATCCAGTTGCTGCTGGGCAACATGGGCCGGCCGGGCGGTGGCATCCTGGCGCTGCGCGGGCACGCCAGCATCCAGGGCTCGACGGACATCCCGACGCTGTTCAACCTGCTGCCGGGCTACCTGCCGATGCCGCACCACGCCGACCACCCGACGTTCGACGACTGGGTGGACAGCATCCGCCACCCCGGCCAGAAGGGCTTCTGGGGCAACGCGCGGGCGTACGCGGCGAGCCTGCTCAAGGCGTACTGGGGGGACGCGGCGACGCCGGAGAACGACTTCTGCTACGACCACCTGCCCCGGATGACCGGCGACCACGGCACCTACCAGCAGGTGCTGAACATGATCGACGGCAAGATCAGGGGGTACTTCCTGCTCGGCCAGAACCCGGCGGTCGGCTCCGCGCACGGGCGGGCCCAACGGCTCGGCATGGCCAACCTGGACTGGCTGGTGGTCCGCGACCTGTTCATGATCGAGAGCGCCACCTTCTGGAAGAACGGCCCGGAGGTGGCCAGCGGCGAGATCGTGCCGCAGGAGTGCCGCACCGAGGTGTTCTTCCTGCCGGCGGCGTCGCACGTGGAGAAGGAGGGCACCTTCACCCAGACCCAGCGGCTGTTGCAGTGGCGGGAGAAGGCCGTCGAGCCGCCGGGCGACGCCCGCTCCGAGCTGTGGTTCTTCTACCACCTGGGGCGGCGGCTGCGGGAGCGGTTGGCCGGCTCCCCCCACCGCCGCGACCGTGCCCTGCTCGACCTGGCCTGGGACTACCCCACCCACGGCCCGCACGACGAGCCGAGCGCCGAGGCGGTGCTGCGGGAGATCAACGGCTACGACGTGTCCACCGGCCGTCCGCTCGCCTCGTTCGCCGAGGCGAAGGACGACGGGTCCACCGCCGTCGGCTGCTGGATCTACTCCGGCGTCTACGCCGACGGCGTCAACCAGGCCGCCCGCCGCCGGTCCCGGCACGAGCAGGACTGGGTGGCCGCGCAGTGGGGTTGGGCGTGGCCGGCGAACCGGCGCATCCTCTACAACCGGGCGTCGGCCGACCCGCAGGGCCGACCGTGGAGCGACCGCAAGAAGTACGTCTGGTGGGACCCGCAGGCCGGCGAGTGGACCGGCTACGACGTGCCGGACTTCGAGAAGACGAAACCGCCGACGTACCGGCCGCCGCCGGGCGCGTCCGGCCCGGCGGCGCTCGCCGGGGACGACCCGTTCGTCATGCAGGCCGACGGCAAGGGCTGGCTGTACGCGCCGAGCGGGGTGCTCGACGGTCCGCTGCCGACGCACTACGAGCCGGCGGAGTCGCCGCTGCGCAACCCGCTCTACGGCCAGCAGGCCAACCCGACCCGCAAGGTGTACGCCCATCCGGTGAACTCGGTGAACCCCAGCCCGCCGCAGGAGCACAGCCAGGTCTTCCCGTACGTGTTCACGGTCAGCCGGCTCACCGAGCACCACACCGCCGGGGCGATGAGCCGGACGGTGCGTCCGCTGGCCGAGCTGCAACCGGAGATGTTCGTGGAGGTGTCCCCGGAGTTGGCCGCCGAGGCGGGGCTTACCCATCTCGGCTGGGCGCACCTGATCAGCGGGCGGGCGGTGATCGAGGCGAAGGTTCTGGTCACCGACCGGCTCACCCCGTTGCGGGTGGACGGTCGGGTGATCCACCAGCTCTGGCTGCCGTACCACTTCGGGTACGAGGGCCTGGTCACCGGCGACTCGGCCAACGACCTGTTCGGCATCACCCTGGACCCGAACGTGCTCATCCAGGAGAGCAAGGTCGGCACCTGCGACGTCCGGCCGGGGCGGCGACCGACCGGCCCGCCACTGCGCGACCTCGTCGAGGACTACCGTCGACGGGCCGGGATCGTCCCCGGTGAACGCCCGCCGACGGTGACGACCCGGGTCCGCCGCCCGGCGGGACGCAGCGACGACGGGCCACGGGAGAAGGGCGCCGACCATGCCTGACGGCAACAGCCTCTACGGCCCGCTCGATCCGGCCCCGGACGCGGGCTGGACGTCTGCCGGCCCCCGGATGGGGTTCTTCACCGACACCAGCGTCTGCATCGGCTGCAAGGCCTGCGAGGTGGCCTGCAAGGAGTGGAACGCCGTCCCCGAGTCCGGCTTCGACCTGCTCGGCATGTCGTACGACAACACCGGCGCGTTGACCGCGAACTCCTGGCGGCACGTGGCGTTCGTCGAGCAGCCGGTGCCGGCCGGCCACCGTACCGCGACCTTCGCCGGTAACCCGACCGGCGGCTCGGCCGGCGCCACGTCGGCGGCGGTCGCCGCCGGCACCGGTGCCGCCACCGGCACCACCCCGGGTGTCCCTGCGGGCAGCCCCGACGCCGCCGCCCGGATGGCCGGCACCGGTTCGTCCGCCGCCGGGGACGGCGCGGGGCCCCGCTTCCTCGGCATGCCGGGGGCCGCACCGCCCGGCCGTGACACGGGCGTCGAGACCCGTACCGACTTCCGCTGGCTGATGATGTCGGACGTCTGCAAGCACTGCACCCACGCCGCCTGCCTGGACGTCTGCCCCACCGGGTCGCTGTTCCGCACCGAGTTCGGCACGGTCGTGGTGCAGGAGGACATCTGCAACGGCTGCGGCTACTGCATCTCCGCCTGCCCGTACGGGGTGATCGACCAGCGTCGGGGCGACGGCCGGGCGTGGAAGTGCACGCTGTGCTACGACCGGCTCGGCGCGGGCATGACCCCGGCCTGCGCCCAGGCCTGCCCGACCGAGTCCATCCAGTACGGCCCCCTCGACGAGCTGCGTGACCGGGCCGCCCAGCGGGTCGCCACGCTGCACGAGCGGGGCGTGCCGCAGGCCCGGCTCTACGGTCACGACCCGACCGACGGGGTCGGCGGCGACGGCGCGTTCTTCCTCCTCCTCGACGAGCCGGAGGTGTACGGCCTGCCCCCGGACCCGGTGGTCACCACCCGGGACCTGCCCCGGATGTGGCGGCGGGCCGGGCTGGCGGCGCTGGCCATGACGGCGGCGGCCGTCGCCGCGTTCGTCGGGGGGTCGTCGTGACCGCCGGCCGGATCCCGGTGGGGGAGCGGTTCCGGGGCTTCCGCGCCCGGCTCGCCGCCGACGGTGTGTTCCGGCCGCAGCGTTCCTCGGTGCGGCTCGGTCACGGCCCGAAGGTCGGAGCCGGCCCGGCCGCCGCCGCGCCCCCCGCCGACACTGCGGGCTCGGTCGGTGCCGAGGGCGCTGCCGACGCGCCGGTCGTACCGCCCCGGGACGTGCCACGGGTGGCGCGGCGGCGGGGCCGTGGCCGGGGCGGGCGCGGCGGTGAGGAGCTGCGCGTCCCGGAGGCGGAGTTCACCTCCTACTACGGCCGGCCGATCCTCAAGGCCCCGGTGTGGCGGTGGGACATCGCCGCGTACCTGTTCACCGGCGGGTTGGCCGCCGGGTCGTCGCTGCTGGCCGCCGGGGGGCAGCTCACCGGCCGGCCGGCGCTGCGCCGGGCCGGCCGGGTCACCGCGCTGGGCGCGGTCACCGCCAGCGCCTACTTCCTGATCAACGACCTGGGTCGGCCGGCCCGGTTCCACCACATGCTGCGGGTGGCGAAGCCGACCTCCCCGATGTCGGTGGGCACCTGGATCCTCACCGCCTACGGCCCGGCCGCCGGGTTGGCCGCCGTCGCCGAGGGCGCACCGCTGCTACCGGCACGCGGGGTGTTCTCCCCGGTCCGTCGACTGCTGCCACCGGCCGGGCAGGCCGCCGGGTTGGCCGCCGCCGCCGTCGCGCCCGCGCTGGCCACGTACACCGGGGTGCTGCTGGCCGGCACGGCGGTGCCGTCCTGGCACGAGGCGTACCCGGAGCTGCCGACCATCTTCGCGGGCAGTGCCCTGGCCAGCGGCGCGGGCGTGGGGCTGCTCGCCGCGCCCTG
>NZ_JACGMO010000115.1:0-25166 GCF_015354745.1 Micromonospora sp. S-DT3-3-22 | reverse complement strand
TGGCGGCTCGCCGTCGGCTACGGCGCGGCGCTGCTGCTCGGCGTCGCCGCCGGGTACGTGATCGGGCGGTGAGCGTCGCCGCGTTCCAGCATCGCGGCCAGCCGGCGCAGCCCCCGGTGCGCGGCCGTGCGGACCGCACCCGGCCGGCGGCCGAGCACCCGGCCGGCGGTCTCGGCGTCCAGCCCGATCACCGCCCGCAGCAGCACCGCCTCGGCCTCCCGGGGCGGCAGGGTGGCGATCAACGCCAGCGCGGACTCGGTGCCGATCGTCTCGCCGGCCCGTTCGGCGGTGTCGGCGTCGCTGGCGAGGTCGCTGAGGGCCTGGACGGGCACCGGCAGGGACGGGCGGCGACGCTGCCGGCGCAGGTGGTCCATGGCCCGGTTCCGGGCGATGGTCACCGCCCAGGCGCGGAACTCGCCGCCGGTGAACCGGGACAGGTCCCGGGCGATCTGCAGCCAGGTCTCGGAGGCCACGTCCTCGGCGTCCGGGCCGACGAGCGCGGTGAGGTAGCGCAGCAGGCCCGGCTGGAGGCTGCGGTAGAGGACCCGGAACGACTCCTCGTCGCCGGCCTGCGCCGCCGCGACCGCCCCGGTCAGGTCATCGGTCACGGCCGGGCCGCCCCGTCGACCGACCCGGGCCGGCGGCCGGCGGACATGCCGCCGCCCCGGCCCGACCAGCGGACCCCTTCGCGCACCTTCAGCCCCCCCGCTGCCCCGCTCGCACCCGACGCCGGAGGTCGGGTGACCCGTCTGGACGCCGCCGGGGAGAGTACGGCGTCGGATCTGGGCGCGGTACCGGCACCGGGACGGGCCAGAGGGGGCAACACTAGGAGCCGGAGCGGGGCGCAGGCAAGCGGTCGACCGGGCGGAAAGGGTGAGATAGATCAATCTCGCTGGCGGCGCGTCGGAGTAACGCCGATCACCGTCCGGACGCCCGCCCGCGACGCCCGTCGTCCCGATCCCGAGGTCACGACGCGCCCCCGGTGACCCCGCGTCAATCATCGGTGACCGCCCGTCAGGTCATCCCCCGCCGGGACCCGGACAGGTCGTCCCACGAAGAACCGGAAGGGATATCGGCGTCTGCCGGACGGGAGGACCCTGGGTACGGTATGGGGGTGTTGTCATCCGAGGTCGTGCTCAGCGGTCGCTACCGCCTGGACGAACGTGTCGCCACCGGCGGCATGGGCGACGTGTGGCGGGCCACCGACCTGGTTCTCGGTCGCCAGGTCGCGGTGAAGGTGCTGCTGCCGGCGCTCGTCTCGGACCCCGACTTCATCGCCCGGTTCCGCGCCGAGGCGCGGATCATGGCGGCGCTGCGTCACCCCGGCATCGTGCAGGTCTTCGACTGCGGTGAGGACCGGCTCGCCGACGGCGGCCGGGCCGACTACCTGGTCATGGAGTTCGTCGAGGGCGAACCGCTGTCGCGGCGGATCGAGTCCGCCGGCCACCTGGACGTGGCCGAGACGATGTCGGTCGTGGCGCAGGCCGCCCAGGCCCTGCACGCCGCGCACGCCGGCGGCATCGTGCACCGCGACGTCAAGCCGAGCAACCTGCTGGTGCAGGAGGACGGCACGGTGGTGCTCGTCGACTTCGGCGTCGCCCGCTCCACCAATGTGACGAGCATCACGAGCACGAACGCGGTGCCGGGCACCGCCCTCTACATGGCGCCCGAGCAGGCGTCCGGCCGGCCGGTCTCGGCCGCGACCGACATCTACGCCCTCGGCGCGGTGGCCTACTGCTGCCTGACCGGGCAACCGCCGTTCACCGGGGACAACCCGCTCCAGGTGGCCGTACGGCACCTGGACGACGAGCCGCCGGAGCTGCCCGCGGACATCCCGGCGGCGGTCCGGGCCCTGGTGGCGCGGGCCCTGGAGAAGGACCCGGCGGACCGCTTCGCCACCGGTGCCGAGATGGCCACCGCCGCCCGCGCCGCCGCCGGTGACGACACCGCCGCCGCCACCACCGCGCTGGTGACGAGACCACTGCGCGACCCGTCCGGGGCCGACGGCGTGCGGGTCGGCCCGGCGGTCACCGGGCAGACGGTGGTCGGCTCGGGGTCGCGGCGGGGCCGCCGGGGTTCCCTGGTCGGCGCGCTGGCCGCGGTGCTGGTGGCGTTGACCGCGCTCGGTGCCGCGTTGGGCGCCTCGAAGTCGCTCGACAGCGGCGTGCCGAACATCCGCAGCACCGGCCCGGCGGTGGCGCCCACCGACCGGACGGAGGTCCCGGCGGTGGTCGAGGAGACCGGCTCCGAGGAGTCGCAGCGTCCGCCCCGCCCAACCAACCAGTACGAGAAGCCGTCGCCGTCGGTCTCGGTCAGCCCGACGCCGCTGCCGAACGGCTCGTCCGTGCCGCTACCGACGAAGTCCGCGCCGCCCACCCCGTCGGAGCCGGCCACCTCCGGGCCACCCCCGACGGAGACGCCCACCACTGGGCCGCCCCAGGGTGAGCCGACGGCGACCCCGACCGAGGCGGGCGGCGGGGGCGGCACCAACCAGGCGCCCCCGGGCAGCTGACCGGTCGTCGCCGGGCACCGGGAACACCGCGGACCCCAGGAATACCAAAACGGACGTAGATCGCCATATCGCCATCTAGGCTCCCTGCAAGGACACGCTTGCAGGGAGCCCCGGGTGAACGCACAGAAGCTGGTCGTCATCGGCCAGGGATACGTCGGACTGCCACTGGCCATGCGCGCCGTCGAGGCCGGGCTGGACGTGGTCGGGTTGGACGTCGACGCCGACCGGGTCAAGCGGCTCGCCTCCGGTGAATCCTTCGTCGAGGACATCCCGGCCGACCGGCTGGGCCGGGCCCTGGCCAGCGGACGGTACCGGCCGAGCACCGAGTACCCGGACGCCGAGGGTTTCGACATCTGCGTGATCACCGTACCCACCCCGCTGCGCGACGGGGTCCCCGACCTGAGCTTCGTCGAGCAGGCCGGCACCGCCGTCGGCCCGTACGTCCGGCGCGGCTGCACGGTGGTGCTGGAGTCGACCACCTACCCGGGCACCACCGAGGAACTGCTCCGGCCGCTGCTGGAGGCGGCGAGCGGGCTGCGCAGCCCGGGTGACTTCCACCTCGGTTACAGCCCGGAGCGGATCGACCCGGGCAACCCGACGTGGCGGCTGGAGAACACCCCGAAGGTGGTGTCCGGGGTGGACGCGGCGTCGCTGGCCCGGGTGGACGGCTTCTACCGGCGGCTGGTCGAGCGGACCGTGCCGGTGGACTCGACCCGGGTGGCCGAGCTGACCAAGCTGATCGAGAACACCTTCCGGCAGGTCAACATCGCCCTGATCAACGAGCTGGCGATGGCCTCCCACCAGCTCGGCATCGACGCCTGGCAGGCCATCGAGGCCGCCTCGTCCAAGCCGTTCGGGTTCATGCCGTTCCGGCCCGGCCCGGGGGTCGGCGGGCACTGCCTGCCGATCGACCCGTGCTACCTGTCCTGGCAGGTCAAGCGCACCCTGGGCCGACCCTTCCGGTTCATCGAGCTGGCCGACGACATCAACCACCAGATGCCCGAGCACGTGGCCCAGCGGGTGATGGCCGGGTTGAACCGGATCGGCCGCCCGGTCAACGGGGCCCGGCTGCTGCTGCTCGGGCTGGCGTACAAGAAGAACACCGGTGACATGCGCGACTCGCCGGCGGTCGACGTGGCCCGCCGGTTGCAGGCGCTCGGCGCGGACGTGCACGCGGTGGAGCCGTACGCGGAACCGCAGCACATCCCGGGCGGGGTGGTGGTGGTCGACCTGACCGCGCGGGAGGTCGCGGCGGCCGACGCGGTGGTCCTGGTGACCGACCACGACAGCTTCGACTACGACCTGGTCACCCGGCACGCCCGGTACGTCTTCGACACCCGGGACCGGTGCCGGGGTGAGATGGTGGAACGGCTCTGACCGTCGCCCCGCCGTCCGACGGGGCGACGGCCGGTGGTCACTCCGCGCCGAGCGCCTCGACCACCGGGCGGGCCAGGGCGCGCCGGGCCGGCAGCACCGACGCGGCCAGCGCGGCGAGCACCGCCACGGCGAGGACCAGCCCGAGCCGGTCCCAGGGCAGCACCAGCGTGAAGCCGCCGCCGAGCCGGGCCACGAAGGCCACCGTGCCGGCGCTGACCGCGACCCCCAGCGCGGTGCCGAGCACCGCCCCGACCAGGGCGGTCAGCACCGCCTCCATGGCCAGCAGCAGGCGCATCCGCCCCCGGGACAGCCCCACGGCGCGCAGCACGGCGTTCTCCCGGGTCCGTTCCACCACCGAGAGGCTGAGCGTGTTCGCGACGCCGACCAGGGCGATCACCACGGCCAGGCCGAGCAGCGCGGTGACGAAGGCGAGCAGCATGTCCACCGTGCCGGTGAGCATCTTCTTGTAGGCCGCCTGGTCCAGCAGGTTCACCGTCGGATACCGGGCGACCACCGCCCCGACGGCGGCGCGGGCCCGTTCGGCGGACACCCCGTCGGCCGGCTCCACTTCGGCCAGCTGGCCGCGTTCGTCGGGGTAGAGCGCGGCGAAGTCGCTGTCGACCAGGTCGACGACGTGCCCGGCGGGCACCCCGGGCGACGCCGGGCCGTCGTCGGTGACCACCGCGGCCACCCGGAACGGACGCCCGGCGACGGTGACCGTCGACCCCACCCGCCAACCCCGGGCGGCGGCCAGCCCGCGGTGCACCAGCACCGACCCCGGCCCCAGGTCCGCGACGTCCCCGGCGTCGACCGCGGCGAGGGTACGCCGGACCAGCGCCGGATGGGCCGAACGCAGCTCCACGCCGTCGACGACCCGGTTGCGGTGCTCGTGCACCACCCCCACCTCGGGTCGGGCGGCCAGCTCACCGGCGAGCGGGGCGGGCAGCTCGACGCCGACGCCGGTGACCACGAAGTCGACGCCGATGCGGGCGTCGACCCCGCGTTCGACGCCCACCTTGACGCTGCCCGCGCCGACCACGAACGCCGAGACCAACCCGATGCCGATCACCAGGGCGGTGGCGGTCGCCGACACCCGGCGCGGGTTGCGGGCCGCGTTGGCCACGGCGAGCGCGGCGGTGGCCCCGAACACCGGCCGCAACGGCCGGCCGAGCAACCGGACCAGCGCCGGCACCAGCAGCGGACCGAACAGGACGATCCCGAAGAAGGACAGCACCCCGCCCACCGCGACCAGGACGATCTGCCCGACGGCGGCGGCCCCGGCCAGCGCGGCGATGCCGGCGACGCCGAACAGCGCGCCGAGGGTCAGCCGGACCCGCCCGGCGCCCCGGGCCGGGTGCCCGGCGGCGTCGGTGAGGGCGGCCACCGGCGACACCCGGGTGCCCTGCCAGGCGGGCAGCAGCGCGGACCCGACGGTGACCAGGATGCCGAGCAGCAGGCTGAGCCCGACCGTCCGGCCGGTCACCGTCAGGCCGGCGACGGACAGCGGCAGGTCGAGCCGGGGAACCAGGGCCGCCGCCCCGGCGGCCAGCCCGGCCCCGAGCCCGACCCCGAGGGCCGAGCCGGCCAGCCCGAGCACCGCCGCCTCCAGCACGGCGGCCCGGAAGACCTGCCCCCGACGGGCCCCCACCAGCCGCAGCAGCGCGGTCCGCCGGGCCCGCTGGGCGAGCACGATGGCGAAGGTGTTGGCGATGACGAACCCGGCCACCACCACCGCCACCCCGGCGAAGATGAGCAGGACCAGGCGGAACTGGTCGAGGTCGCGTACCCCGTCCTCGACGGCCTCGTCGAGGATGCGCTGCCGCGACTTCACCGTGGCGTCCCCGCCGGCCACGGCGGTCACCCGGTCGGCCAGGGCCGGCCCGGCCGTCCCGGGGCGGCGGCCACCATGATCCGGTCGTAACCCGGTCTCCCGCTGACGGCCAGCGCGTCCGCGCCGACCAGCCCGACGAACGGGCCGCCGACGTCACGCGTGCTGCCGGCCACGTCGACCGTGCCGACCAGGGTGTACGGGCGGGCCGCGCCGGTCGCGCCGCCGACGCCGACCGGGCCGCCGAGCGTGAATCCCTGCGCGGCGACCGTGGGCGCGTCGAGGACCACCTCGCCGGGACGGTCGGGCAGCCGGCCGGCGACCACGTCGTAGGAGTGCAGCGCGGGTTCGGTGGGGATCGCGGCGAGCAACCCGACGCCGGGCACCGGCCGGCCGTCGACGCCGACCACGCCGGCGAGGGCGGTCAGCTCCCCGGCCGCCGCGGTGACCCCGTCGACCGTGCCCACCCGGTCGACCAGGGACGGCGGCAGGGTGCCCCGGTCGGCGTAGACACCGAGGTCGGTGTGCCGGTCGAAGGCCCCGGCCCGCTCGTACGCCCCGGCCCGCATGCCGTCGGTGAGCATCAGCGTGCCGGCGACGAAGGCGACGCCGAGCACGATCGCCACCGAGGAGAGCAGCAGGCGCAGCACGTCGGCGCGCAGCGTACCCAGGGTCAACCGCCACATCCCGGTCACCGCCCCCACCGGCGGCGGCCGGAGCCGGCCCGGGGGCCTGCGGGGCGGCGGTCCCCGGCGGGTGGCCGGGGCGCGGGACGGACGGCGGCAGGCACGGACATGGGGACTCCCGGTCGGCGTGGTACGGGTCCCCTCCGACGCTAGGCAGCGCCCCAGCGGCCCGCGTCCACCCGTACGCGCGACCCGGCTGCGCCACAGGTCGACCCCGACCGTGGTGACCCGTACGACCCAGGTCGTACCCGGGTTCAGCCGCCCGGGGTGACCAGGCCGCTCTCGTACGCCAGGACCACCACCTGGACCCGGTCGCGGAGCTGGAGCTTGGCCAGGATCCGCCCGACGTGGGTCTTCACGGTCGCCTCGGCGACGTGCACCCGGGCGGCGATCTCGGCGTTGGCCAGCCCCTGCGCCACGAGCAGCAGGATCTCCCGTTCCCGGTCGGTGAGCTGGGCCAGTCGCGGGTCCTCGGCGGGCGCCGGGCCGAGCCGGTCGGCGAACCGGTCGAGCAGCCGACGGGTGATCGACGGGGCGACCACCGAGTCCCCCTCGGCGACCACCCGGATGGCCGCCAGCAGTTCCTCCGGCGGCACGTTCTTGAGCAGGAACCCGCTGGCCCCGGCGCGCAGCGCGGCGAACGCGTCGGCCTCGGTGTCGAACGTGGTGAGCACCAGGACCCGGGGCCGGCCGTCGGTGGAGGCCGCGCAGATCCGGCGGGTCGCCTCGACCCCGTCCATGGTCGGCATCCGCAGGTCCATCACCACCACGTCGGCCTCGACCCCGGCCAGCACCCGCAGCGCGTCCGCCCCGTCGATCGCCTCGCCGACGACGCTCAGGTCGGGTTGGGAGTCGAGCACCATCCGGAATCCGGCCCGGACCAGCGCCTGGTCGTCCACGATCACCACTCGCACCGTCATGCCGCGATCACCTCCGCCTCCGGGGTCGACGGTAGCGGCAGCCGTACCTCGACCTGCCACCCGCCACCGGTTCGGGGGCCGGCGGTGAGGCGGCCGTCGTACACGCCGACCCGCTCGCGCATCCCGACCAGGCCGTGCCCGCCGGAGGGGGCCGGCCGGGCCGGTGGCCGGCCGCGCCCGTCGTCGGTCACCCGGACCACCAGCCCGTCGTCGACGCCGAGCACGACCGTGGCGTGCGCGCCGACCCCGGCGTGCTTGAGGGTGTTGGTCAGGGCCTCCTGCACCACCCGGTAGACGGTCAGGTCGAGCCCGGGTGGCAGGGTGGCCGGCACGTCCCCGGCCCGGTACCCGACCCGCAGGCCGGCGTCGCGGAACCGGCCCACCAGCGCGGGCAGTTCGGCGACGGTGGCGCGGCGGCGTTCCGGCTCGCCGCTGGGGGTGTCCGCGCCGGGGCCGGTCGTCGTCTCCGGTGGGTCGGGCTCACGCAGCACGTCGACGAGCCGGCGCATCTCCTCCAGGGCCTGCCGGCCGGTGTCGGCCACCACCTTGACCGCGTGCCGGGCGGTGTCCGGGTCCCGGTCGAACATCAGCCGGGCCCCGTCGGCCTGCACGATCATCACCGCCATGCTGTGTGCCACGACGTCGTGCAGCTCGCGGGCGATCCGGGCGCGTTCGCCGACGACTGCGGCGCGGGCCTCGGCCTCGCGTTCCCGCTCCAGGGTGGCGGCCCGCTCCTCCAGGCTGAGCACGTAGAGGCGGCGGGTGCGGACGTTCAGCGCGGCCAGCCACACCCCGCCGGTGATCAGGCCGAAGTAGATCGCGGTGGCCCACCAGGCGGCCTGGGAGACGGTCTGCGAGGCGGCCAGCAGCACCCCGACGGCGGCGACGGCGCCGGCCAGCACGCCGTCGCGCAGCCGGTCGGCGTACTTGACCACGCTGTAGAGGGCGATGAGCACGGCGATGTCGTAGGCCAGCGGCCCCCACCCGGCGGCCACCTGGACCAACGCCAGTGCGGCGACGACCGCCGCGACCAGTGAGGGGTGTCCGCGCCGGAACAGCAGGGCCACCGCCATGCCCAGGCCGACCAGTGCCGACGGCCAGCCGCCGGGCTGGGTCCACACCCCCGGCTGGGCCGCCGTGACCAGGGTGAAGAGCACCACCAGCGCGCTGACGCAGAGGTCGAAGGCGACGCCGCGCAGCGGGCGACCGAACAGGGTACGGCTCACGGTGACCGAGCGTAGTGCCCCGTCCGGGGTGGTCGCGGCCCGTCGGCCGCGACCGGGTTCAGACCAGCGCGCGGAGCCGGGCGATCTCCACGGTCTGTTCGGTCGCCACCGCGTTGGCGAACTCGTTGAGCTGCTGGTCGGCGCCGGCGGAGAGGAGCTGGGTGGCCATGGTCACCGCGCCGGTGTGGTGGGCGGTCATCAGCTGGACGAAGAGCCGGTCGAAGGTGACGCCCCGGGCGTCGGTGAGCTGCCGGATCGCCTCGGGGGACTGCATGCCCGGCATCCGGCCGTGGTCGTGGCCGGGTTCCCCGGCGGCCAGGCCCCGGGCGTCGAGCCAGCCGCGCAGCAGCCCGATCTCCGGTCCCTGGGTGCCCCTGATCCGGGCGGCGATCGCCGTGACCTGGGCGCTGGCGGCCCGGCCGGGGGCCAGCTCGGCCATCTGGAGGGCCTGTTGGTGGTGCGGGATCATCATCCGCACGAACCAGACGTCGGGGGTGTTGTAGCGGGGCGTGCCGGGGGCGCGGACCTCCTGCGCGGGCCGGGTCGCGGCGGGCTCCCCCGGCCGGCCGGGCACGATCACTCCGGGGGCGTCGGTCGGCCCGGTCGTGGTCGACGTCGTGGTGGGGGTGGCCGCCGTCGGGGTCGGCGGCCCGTCGGGGCGCAGGGCCAGCCCGACCGGCACCAGGACGGCGGCGGCGACTGTGACGGCGAGCAGGATGCGTCCACGTCGGCCGGTCATGCGACTCCCCCTCCGATCGAGGTCGCCGCGATCGTATCCATTCACCGCGACTGATTGATGTGACGCAGATCACATCAACTCTCATCACTGGCCGGTAAGGTTCCTGGTACGCATCGTCCCCTTTCGAAGGGTTCCGCCGATGATCAGGTTCTCCCTGCCCCGACCACGGCAGCTGAAGATCGTCAGCGTGGTCGCCGCCGGCCTGCTGGTGGCGAGCGTCGCCACCAGCCCGGCGGGCAACGCCGCACCGGCCACCGCGACGGAGGGCGGGACGCCGGCGGCCCCCGGCCTCGCCGTCGACGAGATCTCCAGCAGCCCCAACCTGCGCCAGGTCGCCAACCTGCCCAAGCAGGCGCCGTTCGACACCACCAGCGCGCTCGGCACCGACATGGCCTTCCAGGGCCGGTACGCCTTCGTCGGCAACTACAACGGCTTCGTCATCTACGACATCGCCCGGCCCAGCGCCCCGAAGATCGTGTCTCAGGTGCTCTGCCCCGGCTCGCAGAACGACATCTCCGTCTACGGCGACCTGCTCTTCCTCTCCACCGACTCGTCCCGCACCGACGACTCGTGCGCCAGTGCGACCCAGCCGGCGACGGTGAAGGAGTCCTGGGAGGGCATCAAGGTCTTCGACATCAGCGACAAGGCCAACCCGCGCTACATCAAGTCGGTGGAGACCGCCTGCGGCTCGCACACCCACACCCTCGTCCCGGGCAAGGACCGCAGGACGGTCTACCTGTACGTGTCGTCGTACAGCCCCCGGGCGGACTTCCCCGACTGCCAGCCGCCGCACGACTCCATCTCGATCGTGAAGGTCCCGGTGCACAAGCCCACCGAGGCGGCCGTGGTGGCCACCCCGAACCTCTTCCCCGACGGCGGATACGAGGGCATCCCCGGGCAGACCTCGGCCACCACCGGCTGCCACGACATCACCGCCTACCCGGCCAAGGACCTGGCCGCCGGCGCCTGCATGGGTGACGGCGTGCTGCTGGACATCCGCAACCGGGAGGCGCCCCGGGTGATCAACCGGGTCCGGGACACGGTCAACTTCGCGTTCTGGCACTCGGCGACGTTCAACAACGCCGGGACCAAGGTGGTGTTCACCGACGAGCTCGGCGGCGGCGGCGCGGCCACCTGCAACGAGGTCGTCGGCCCGAACCGGGGCGCGGACGCCGTCTACGACATCACCGGTCGCGGCGACGCCCGCACGATGGTCTTCCGCAGCTACTACAAGATCCCCCGCACCAACGCCGACACCGAGAACTGTGTGGCCCACAACGGATCGCTGATCCCCGTCCTCGGCAAGGACGTCATGGTGCAGGCCTGGTACCAGGGCGGGGTGTCGGTCTGGGACTTCACCGACTCGACCCGGCCGAAGGAGATCGGCTTCTGGGAGCGCGGGCCGCTGTCGGACACCCAGCTCACCACCGGCGGCGCCTGGTCGACGTACTACTACAACGGGTACATCTACTCCAGCGACATCCAGAAGGGCCTGGACGTGCTGAAGCTCAACGACTGGCGGACCTGGACGGCCGACCTGGTCCGGGTGCCCGAGCTGAACGTGCAGACCCAGGCCGGCTACCTGAGCTGGTAGACCCGACCGGCGACGGCCCGGCCCCCGCACGTGGGGGTCGGGCCGTCCGTCGTTCCGGGGTCAGCGGATCGGCAGCCGGTAGCGGCGCTCCTGCCCGCCACCGGCCACGGTGACCAGCCGGACCTCACCGTCCCGCAGCCCGTACGTCACCGACCAGCGGGTGTGGACCTGCCGGACCTGGCCCAGCAGCCGCAGCGCCGCCGTCGGGTCGACCCGGCCGTCGGCCGCGTCCAGCGCCGCCGCGAGGACGCCGTAGCGGTGGTCGCGGCGACGCTGCTGCTCGGGTACGTCGACCACCGGCACGTTGGTCAGCGCCTGCCACCGCCCCTGCCCCCGCTGCACCCGCATCGTCCCGTCGACGAACTCGACCACCGCCGACCGGCCGCCCGCGTCGGCGAGCAGGTAGTGCAGCGGCGGCCCGCCGTCGAAGTCGAGGTTGTGCCGGCCGAACAGCGCCACCGCCTCGTCCACCGTGGCCGCCCGGTCCAGCACCAGCCGCAGGATGCGTACCGAGCCGACCGTGGGCCGGCCCGGCACCGGCTTCGCCGTCGCGGTGTCGTCGGCGGCCAGCCCGACGGCCAGCCCCCGCTCGTTCATCCCGTCGAAGGGCAGCAGCGGCGCGTCGAGCAGCCGGCGGTCACCGGTCGGGTCCGGGCCCACCCCCAGGTAGGACAGGTCGACCAGGGAGACCGAGGCGTACCCCTCGGGGGGATCGGTGCGCAGCACCATCGCCGGATTGGCGTCCCAGTCGAAGTTGCGGGCGAACAGCGGTCGGGCCGGGTCGCCGGAGGCGACGAACAGGGAGCAGCCGAACGGGCCGGTGTCCGGCCGGGCGTCGGTGCCCACCGTCGGGTCGTAGCCGCCGACGTAGGTCATCTCGTAGAGCGGCAGGTCGTCGACCTTGCGCAGGCTGTCCAGCGTACGCCGGGCCTGCTCCGGGTCCTGCCGGGAGGCCAGCGGTGGGCTCGCGGACGGCGACGCCGGGCCGGGCCGGGCCGGGCCCGTCGGGGTGGCCGGGGCACAGCCGGTGGCGACGAGCAACAGGGCCAGTCCGGCCCCCAGCAGCATCCTGCGCATATCCCCTGAACGCTAGGGCAGCCGTCCGCCGATGTCCACCGTGGCCGTACGCGCGGGCGGCGCGGCGGAACCCGGCCCGGACCGGCACGGGATCGCCGGGCGGGCAGTTGCGGCCAAGCGGCGTCGGAGCCGGGCCGGCTGTGCGAGGATCGTGCGCCGTGACACCTGCCGGCGGGACACCGCCCGTACCGACCGAGCGGCCCCGCAGGCCGCGGCTGCACCCGCTGGACCGGGTGGCGATCGGGCTGGCCCTGCTGGGCCTCGGCGCGGTGGTCACCGGCCTGCTCCCCCGGGCCGACGCCGAGGCGACCCTGCACCGCATCCTGCCGCTGCTGCTCTTCCTCGGCGCGGTGGTGGTGCTCGCCGAACTGACCGCCGTCGCCGGGGTGTTCGACGTGCTGGCCACCCGGCTGGCGATCACCGCCCGGGGCAGCTTCGCCGGCCTGTTCCTGCTCTGCGTCGGGTTCGCCTCGCTCACCACCATCGCCCTCAACCTGGACACCACGGCGGTCCTGCTCACCCCGGTGATGATCGCGCTGGCCCGCAAGCTGGACGTCGCCCCGGGGCCGCTGGCGATGACCACCGTCTGGCTGGCCAACACCGCCAGCCTGCTGCTGCCCGTGTCGAACCTGACCAACCTGCTCGCCGCCGACCGGATCGCCCTGGCCCCGGCGGCGTACGCGGCCCGGATGGCGTTACCGCAGGTCGCGGCGATCGGGGTGACCATGGCGGGGTTGTGGCTGTGGTACTGGCGGCGGGGCAAACGCGACGTCGACCGGTTCACCCCTCCCCCGCCGCACCGGCCGGCCGACCGGCTGCTGTTCGGTACGGCGGTCGCCGGCTGCCTGCTGCTCGTCGCCGGCATCCTGGTCGGGGTGGAGATCGGTGTCGCCGCCGCCGTCGCCGCCGGGCTGGTGGTGGCCGGCTTCGCGGTCCGGTCCCGGCGGACCCTGCGCCCGGCGCTGCTGCCCTGGCGGCTGCTGGTCTTCGTGACCGGCCTGTTCCTGGTGGTGCAGACCCTCGGCCGGCACGGGCTGGACGACCTGGTGTCCGTGCTGCTCGGCGACGCCGGTGGCACGGTGGGGGCGCTGCGCGCCGGGGGCACCGGGGCGCTGCTGGCCAACCTGGTCAACAACCTGCCCGCCTACCTGGCCGGGGAGGCGGTGCTGCCACCCGGCGACGGGACCCGGCTGCTGGCGCTGCTGATCGGCACCAACGTGGGCCCGCTGGCGGTGCCCTGGGCATCGCTGGCGACCCTGCTGTGGTACGAGCGGTGCCGGGCCGCCGGGGTGACCGTACCGCTGGGCCGGTTCGTGGCGACCAGCGCGGTGGTCGCGGTGCTCGGCACCCTCGCCGCGGTGCTCGCCCTGCTGGCCGCCGGCTGACCCGACGGCGGGACCGTCAACCGGCCGGTCGTTCAGATCCCCATCTCGGCCTCGTACGCCGAACGCAGCCGGGCACGGGCCGCCGGGGCCAGGCAGACGTGCCAGGCGGGGCCCTCGTCGATGACGTTCAGCTCACCGGCGGCCTGCCGGGCCAGCAGGATCTCGGCCAGCACGTCCCGCGCGCCGAACCGGGCGTACCAGGCCAGTTCCACGTCCACCGCCCAGCCGAGGCAGTGGCCGCTGGGCAGCATGGCCGGCCGGCCGAGCCGGCGCAGCCGGTACTGGTGTTCGGTGCTGTGGGCCAGGCTGGTCACCCACAGCGGCGGGGTGCCGGGCGGGGCGGACCGGGCGAACTCCCGGGCCAGGTCGTTGAGGAGCGCGACGACCTCCCGGCGGGTCCGGCGGAACGGCACCCCGGCGGTGGGCGGGGCGGCCTCGGGCAGCAGCCGGCCCCGGACGGCGCGTACGCCCCGGCCCAGGACGCCGGCCGGCTGTTCCCGGTAGCGGAAGCCGAGCAGGCCACGGCGACGCAGCCATTCCAGGTCGATCAGGTCGGGGTGCGTGTCGACCTGCTCGTCGGTCGCCAGCACCGTCGTGTCCCGCCACCACATCAGGTCGATGCGGGAGAGCAGGTAGATCCGGACCAGCGCGGTCAGGTCGGGGCCCGGGTCGGGCCGGTCGGGCTGGTGCCGGGCCAGTTCCAGCAGCAGGGTCTCCCGGGCGCCCAGCACCCCCTGCTCGGTGGCGTCGAGCACGTCGGCGACGGCCGGCTCGCGCAGCCGCTGGTCGAGCAGCACCTGACGGGCGGCGGTGCCGGCGGTCCCGGCGAGCGCGCCGACCTCGACCAGCAACTCGGCGACCGCCTGCCGGTAGGCGTCGAGGTCGGGGGCGGCCGGCCGCACGGAACGGGCCGGGACGGGCGTCCGCCGGGCCGGGGCGGGCGGGGTGACGCCGGGTTGGGGGCCGGGGCTTCGGCTGGGCACGCGCATGGTCGGTCCTCTTCCGGTGCGACACGGTGCGGATGAACCTGAGGGCACCGTAACCGTGGTGAACCGGTGGAGACCGAGCATTCCTCCCATGACCCCCGAAGGGCGACACGCGGCCGGCGGCGTCGCCCGGTCCCACGCCGGCCGGGGCCGGTGCGGGACCGCGACCGGGCCGCCCGTCGACGCGCGACGGGCGGCCCGGGGCGGACGGGTCAGCGCAGGGTGCAGGCCGTCCCGTTCACCGCGAACCCGGTCGGGGTCGCGTTGGTGCCGCTGTAGGTGGCGTTGAAGCCGAGGTTGACCGAGCCGTTCGGCGCGACCGCGCCGTTGTAGCTCTCGTTGGTCACCGTGACCTCGCTGCCGCTCTGGCTGAACCGGCCCGACCAGCCCTGGCTGATCTGCTGGTTGCCGGTGAACCGGAAGGTCAACCGCCACGACGACCAGGCCGCCGCGCTGGTGTTGGCCAGCGTGACGCTGCCGGTGAAGCCGGTGCTCCAGCTGTTCGCCGAGTACGTCACCGCGCACCCGCCGGACGGCGGGGGCGTGGTCGTCGGCGGCGGAGGCGTGGTGGTCGGCGGCGGCAGGGTCGGCGTCGGGGTGGTCGTCGGCGTCGGGGTCGGGGTCACCGTCGGCGTCGGCGTCGGGTTCGGGCCGGTGCCGGTACCGGCCTGCTCGGCCGCCCAGTGCACCAGCCAGGCCAGCGCCGCGTTCCAGTTGATCGCCACCTCGTTGACCGAGTACGCCCCGATGTCGTCGACGAAGCACTTCTGCGGCTTGCAGCCACCGAGTTGGGCCTGCACGACCGGGTCCTGCAACTCGCTGTTCGGGCCGCCGGAGAGCGAGCCGGGCGGCGCGATGGGCAGCGAGCCGTCGTTCTGGTTGGCCCAGAACCGGTGGTGCAGGTTGCGTACCGGCTTGTCCCCGTAGCCGGCCACGTAGGACTGGTTGAGCGGGTTACGGCCGAGCAGGTAGTCGTAGGCGGCGAAGGCCCCGTTGCGGTAGCGGGCCGTGCCGGTCAGGTCGAAGGCCACAGCGAGCACGTTGGCGTTGTTGGCGACCGCGCCGTTGGAACCCCAGTAGTACGTGCCGTTGCCGCTGCCCGGGGCCGGGTAGCCCTGGTTGGCGATCTGGGCGAGCATCCGGTCGGCGAAGGAGACGATCGCCGAGCGGATCGCGCTCACGTCGCCGCTGGCCAGGCCGGTCGGCACCAGCGCCAGGGTGGTGTCACCCAGCCCGGCCGTCCAACTCCAGTCGTACGCGCCCCGGGTGAAGCTCGCGCCGCGGGCGTGCGGGGAGCCGCTCAGGTCGTTGCGGTAGCCGGCCGTGCCGGTGGTGGCGTACAACTCCGCCGCCGCCCAGTAGAACTCGTCGGTGACGGTGTTGTCCTCGTACGCGCCGCCGCCGGTGTTGTCGGTGGCGGGGGCGAGCCGGTTCGGGTTGGCCTTCGCCGCGGCGTACGCCTTCTCGGCGGCGGCCAGGGCCCGGGAGGCGAAGGCGGCGTCGAACGGCTTCCACAGCCGGGACGCCTGGGCGGCCACCGCCGCCATGTTGAGGGTGGCGGCGGTGCTCACCGGGGAGAGCAGCCGGGGCTCGCTGTCCAGCTCGGGACGGGTGGGCAGGGCGGTCCAGTTCTGGTCGTGGATCTTGTGGTGGACCATGCCGGCGTTGGTCCGGCCGTCCGGCACCTGCATCTTGAGCAGGAACTCCAACTCCCAACGGGCCTCGTCGAGCACGTCCGGCACCCCGTTGGACCGCTCGGGGATGGCCAGCGTGCCGTCGGCGACGGCGGACCGGTCCGCTCCGCTCACGTACAGCGTGCGCTCGTAGATGTTCTGTAGCTGCCAGGTGGCCAGGCCGCCGTTGACCACGTACTTGCCCTGGTCACCGGCGTCGTACCAGCCGCCGCGCACGTCCAGGGTGTAGCCGCAGGAGGTGCGGCACGGCACGTTGTTGTCCCCCCGGTTGGGGGCGACGTTGACGTGCCCGGCCGGGCGGGCGTAGCGGGAACCGACGTACTGGGCGTCGATCGGGGTGCCGCTGCGCTGGTGGTAGAAGAACACCAGCGAGTCGCCGCGCAGCCGGCGTACCGGATCGGCGGAGATGTCGAACGGGTAGCTGTTGCTCCCGCCGACCGACAGCACGTAGCCGGTGCCGGGGGTGTCGTAGGCCGAGAAGTCCGCGATGTGCACCGGGTCGCCGGAGAGCGTGTCGGTGCCCCGTACCGTGGTCTGCCCGGAGGCCACCGTGGCGCCGCCGGCGTTGCGCAGCGTCCAGCCGAGCGGGGAGGTCGCGGAGTTCACGACGGTGGCCTGCTTGGGCAGCCCCGGCACGTAGGCGACCTGGTTGACCTTGACCGGTGAGCCGGGGTCGGGGGCGGCGGCGGCGAGCTGCGGCACGGCCGCGAGCCCGCCGAGGGCGAGCAGGGCGGCAGCCGCGAGCGCGACCGGACGCCGTCGGGGATGCTGGGGCATGGGGCCTCTTCCGGTGGTGATGGCATTGACCATCCGACCGGGCTCCAGCGCAGCAGTGATCCGCCGGGCGGTCGGACAGACCGTCGACGGGAGCGCTCCGCCCACCATAGACCACCGTCAGTCCGCCGGAAAGCCGCCGCCCAACGACCGGACGGTCCGGGTGTCGCCGTCGTAGCTGCGCGCCGCCACCAGGCGACCCGCCGGCCGCTCCCCGCCGACCAGGGCGCGGGCGAGCCGCCGGTCGCGGTCGCGGAAGCGCAGCGCGAGGCTCAGGTGCGGTACCCAGTTCCCCGGGGCGTGCCAGGGCCGCTGCCCGTCCGCGCCGTCCAGCGCCGCCCAGACGGCGTCGTGCAGGGCGGTCAGCGCCGCGCTCGGCCTGACCAGCCACACCAGCGGGGCGCTGCCGTCGAGCACCGTCACCCGCTCCAGGGTGACCGGCAGCGGCAACGCGGTGGCGAACAGGGCGGCGAGCCGGTCGGCCGCGTCGGGCGGGAACGCCTCGACGGCGGCCAGCGTCAGGTGCGGCCGGTTCGTCGGGTGGCCGTGCCGGGCCAGGCTGGGCAGCCCCGCCGCGGCCAGCCGGTCCCAGGCGGCCCGCACCGTCCGCTCCAGCGTCGGGCAGCAGAGCAGTTCCACCGTACGCACGCCCGTCAGGCTATCCGGCGGGCGGGTGCGACTGTGCCGGTCGGCACGGTGGGGCCGGTCGGCGGCGCGGCCCCACCGGGGTGATGGAAAACTTTGGCTATGAGTTCCGCACCCACACCGACCGACCTCTCCGCTCCCGACGACTCCGACGGCGGGCCCGCCTTCGTTGATCTCGGGCTGCGCGCCGAGTTGCTGGGCGCCCTCGCCGCGCTCGGCTACGAGGAGCCGACCCCGATCCAGCGGGAGGCGATCCCCCTGCTGCTGTCGGGACGGGACCTGCTCGGGCAGGCGGCCACCGGTACGGGCAAGACCGCCGCGTTCGCCCTGCCGCTGTTGCAGCGGATGCCGGAGGACCGTCAGGGCGGCGACCCGGTGTCGCTGGTGCTGGTGCCCACCCGGGAACTGGCCGTGCAGGTCTCCGAGGCGTTCCACCGGTACGGCAAGGATCTCGGTGCCCGGGTGCTGCCGATCTACGGCGGCCAGCCGATCGGCCGCCAACTGCGCGCCCTGGACCTGGGCGTGGACGTGGTGGTGGCGACCCCGGGCCGGGCGCTGGACCACATCGCCCGGGGCACCCTGCGGTTGGGTTCGCTGGCCACGGTGGTGCTGGACGAGGCCGACGAGATGCTCGACATGGGCTTCGCCGAGGACATCGAGGCGATCCTGGAGCACGCGCCCGCGCAGCGGCAGACGGTGCTCTTCTCGGCCACCATGCCGGCCCGGATCGACGGGCTGGCCCGCCAGCACCTGACCGACCCGGAGCGCATCCAGATCGGGCGGGAGCAGCCGGTGGCCGGCGAGGCGCCCCGGGTACGGCAGAGCGCCTACATCGTGACCCGGGCGCACAAGCCGGCGCTGCTGGGCCGGGTGCTGGACGTGGAGTCCCCGACGGCGGCGATCGTCTTCTGCCGCAGCCGGGAGGAGGTCGACCGGCTCACCGAGACGATGAACGGGCGGGGCTACCGGGCCGAGGCGCTGCACGGCGGGATGAGCCAGGAGCAGCGGGACCGGGTGATGGGGCGGCTGCGTGCCGGCACCGCCGACCTGCTGGTGGCCACCGACGTGGCGGCCCGGGGCCTGGACGTCGAGCAGCTCACCCACGTGGTCAACTACGACGTGCCGTCCGCGCCGGAGTCGTACGTGCACCGGATCGGGCGGGTGGGTCGGGCCGGCCGGGAGGGGGTGGCGATCACCCTGGCCGAGCCCCGGGAGCACCGGATGCTCAAGACCATCGAGCGGGTCACCGGCCAGCGGATCACCATCGACAAGATCCCGACGGTGGCCGACCTGCGCACCCGACGGCTGGCGCTGACCCAGGCGGCGCTGCGGGAGAGCCTGCTGGAGGACGACCTGGACCCGTTCCGGGTGATCGTCGAGTCGCTGTCGGACGAGTTCGACCTGATGGAGGTGGCGCTGGCGGCGGTCAAGCTGGCCCACGAGGCGGCCCTGCCGGGCTCCGACGACGAGGAGGAGATCCCGCAGGTGGCGGTCCGTCCGCCCCGGGAGCCCCGGCCCGGGTTCGACGGCCGGGGCGGGGAGCGGCGTGGCGGCGGTGCCGGCCGGCCCCGCACGGGCGGCACCGCGCAGGTCTTCATCGGCCTGGGCCGCCGGGCCGGGGTCCGCCCGCAGGACCTGGTCGGCGCGATCACCGGGGAGACCCGGGTGAGCGGCCGGGACATCGGCTCGATCGAGATCGCCGACCGGTTCTCGCTGGTGGAGGTGCCGCAGGGCGTCGCCGACGAGGTGATCGCCGGGCTGCGCAACAGCACCATCAAGGGCCGCAAGGCGACCGTACGGCGCGACCGCGGCGGCGACGGGCGCTGAACCGGACGCGACACCGGCCCGCCTCCCCGTGCGGGGTGCGGGCCGGTCGCGGCGGTTCAGAGCGGGTACGGCCCGAACCGGCCCCAGGCGACGAGCGCCGCCAGGACCAGCAGCACCACGGTCACCACGGTGCCGGGGTGTTCCTTGGCGCGGGCGTGCACCACGATCGCGCCGGCCATCACGATGACCAGCCCGACGGCGGCCAGCGGGGTGAGCACCGTGGCGATGCCGGTGAGGCCGGGCAGGACCAGCCCCAGCGCGGCCAGCAGCTCGGCCGCGCCGAGCGCCTTGACCTGGACGGGCGGGACGTTCCTCACCCACCCCATCCGGTCGAGCAGCTTCTCCTTGGGTTGGGTGAGCTTGGTCAGTCCCGCGCCGGCGAAGATCGCGGCGAGCAGGATCTGCACGATCCAGAGGAACACGTTCACGGGTGGTCGCCTCCGAGGGGTGCCACCGGACGGTGGCGGATGCGGGAAACGGGAAGGGTCCAGGCTACGGGGCCGGAGCGGCCCCCGACGCCGGGCGGGACATCGGGGGCCGTGGGGTGGATTCCGGTCAGGCGGCGCCGACCGGTCGACCGCCGAGCGTGTCCGCGTCGATCTCGGCCGGGCGCAGCGCCAGGGCGAGCACGTCGGCCACGTCGGCCAGGGTGTGCACGGTCAGCGCCGCGCGCACCTCGGCGGGCAGGTCGTCGAGGTCCGGCTCGTTGCGGGCCGGGATGATCACTTCGGTCAGGCCGGCCCGGTGCGCGGCGAGCAGCTTCTGCTTCACCCCGCCGATGGGCAGCACCCGCCCGGACAGCGTCACCTCGCCGGTCATCCCGAACTCGGGTCGTACCGGCCGGCCGGTCACCAGGGAGGCCAGCGCGGTGACCATGGTGATGCCGGCGCTCGGGCCGTCCTTGGGCACCGCACCCGCAGGCACGTGCAGGTGGATGCGGCGTCCGGCCAGGACGTTCGGGTCGAGGCCGTACCGCCGCCCGTTGGCGCGCAGGTAGGACAGCGCGATGTGGGCGGACTCCTTCATCACGTCGCCGAGCTGCCCGGTGAGGGTCAGCCCCGGCTCACCGTCCATGCTGGTGGCCTCGATGAACAGCACGTCGCCGCCGGCGCCGGTGACGGCCAGGCCGGTGGCCACGCCGGGCACCGCCGTCCGCTCGGCCGACTCCGGGGTGAACTTCGGCCGGCCCAGGTAGCGGGCCAGATTGTCGGTGTCGACCCGGACCGGGGTCGGGTCGGCGGCCAGGGCCACGGCGACCTTGCGCAGGATCTTCGCCAGGGCCCGTTCGAGCTGCCGGACGCCCGCCTCCCTGGTGTGCTCACCGGCGATCAGCGCCAGCACCCCGTCGGTGACGGTCACCTCGTCGGCGGTCAGGCCGGCCCGCTGGAGCTGCCGGGGCAGCAGGTGGTCGCGGGCGATGGCGACCTTCTCGTCCTCGGTGTACCCGTCCAGGGTGACCAGTTCCATCCGGTCCAGCAGCGGGCCGGGGATGGTCTCCACCACGTTGGCGGTGGCCAGGAAGAGCACGTCGGACAGGTCGAGGTCGACTTCGAGGTAGTGGTCGCGGAAGGTGTGGTTCTGGGCCGGGTCGAGCACCTCCAGCAGGGCGGCGGCCGGGTCTCCGGCGTATCCGACGGCGAGCTTGTCGACCTCGTCGAGGAGCACCACCGGGTTCATCGAGCCGGCCTCGCGCAGCGCGCGGACGATCCGGCCGGGCAGCGCGCCGACGTAGGTGCGCCGGTGCCCACGGATCTCGGCCTCGTCGCGGACGCCGCCGAGGGAGACCCGGACGAAGTTACGACCCAACGCCCGGGCCACCGACTCGCCGAGGCTGGTCTTGCCGACGCCGGGCGGGCCGGCGAGGGCCAGCACCGCGCCGGAGCCGCGTCCGCCGACCACCCCGAGGTTGCGCTCGGCGCGCCGGTTGCGCACCGCGAGGTACTCCAGGATGCGGTCCTTGACGTCGGCCAGGCCGGCGTGGTCGGCGTCGAGCACCGCCCGCGCCGCCGTCAGGTCGGTGTTGTCCTCGGTACGGGTGCTCCACGGCATCTCCAACACCGTGTCCAGCCAGGTCCTGATCCAGCCCGCCTCGGGTGAGGCGTCGCTGGCCCGTTCCAGCTTGCCGACCTCGCGCAGCGCCGCCTCGCGGACCTTGTCCGGCAGGTCGGCGGACTCCACCCGGGAGCGGTAGTCGGCGGAGCCGTCCGGCTCGTCCTCGCCGAGTTCCTTGCGGATCGCGGCGAGCTGCTGGCGGAGCAGGAACTCCCGCTGGGACTTCTCCAGCCCCTCCCGGACGTCGCTGTTGATCTGCTCGGTGACCTCCTGCTCGGCCAGGTGCTCCTTCACCCAGCCGACGAGCAGTTCCAGCCGGGCGGTGACGTCCGGCGCGGCGAGCAGCTCGGTCTTCTGCGCCAGGCTGAGCCACGGCGCGTAGCCGGCGGCGTCGGCCAGTTCGGACAGGTCGGTCATCCGCTCCATCGCGTCGATGACCTGCCAGGCGCCCCGCTGCTGGAGGACGGAGGTCATCAGGGCGCGGTACTCGCGGGCCAGGTCGCGGGCGCGGCCGGCGGGGGCGGGTTCGTCGAGCCGGGTGGCCTCCACCCAGAGGGCCGCGCCGGGTCCGGGGACGCCGGAGCCGATCCGGGCGCGGGCGAGGCCACGCACCACGGCGGCGGGTTCACCGTCGGGAAGACGGCCCACCTTCTCGATGGTGGCGATCGTGCCGACGGGGCCGTACTCGCCGTCGATGCGGGGGACGGCGAGCAGGGTCTTGTCGCCGCTGGCCCGGGCGGCGTCGACGGCGGCCTGGGTGGTCGGGTCGAGGGTCACCGGGATGACCATGCCGGGCAGCAGGACGACGTCGGTCAGGGGAAGTACCGGAAGGGTTGCCATCGAACACCTGCCATCACTTGAGGTTGAGCGTGTCTCACTCAAGTCACAAACCGTGCCCCGTGTTCCGACCTGTGACCCAGGACACATCCCAGCCGCACCGCCACCGCCGGCCAGCATTGGCCGTACCCGGATTTCCCAGGATTGGCGCGACCCGCCAAATGAAAGAGAGGCATATTGTTGCGGATTTGCCGTCAGATACGTCAAACTCTTAGCACACCCCGATCACCACAGGGAGTAATGGCGATGGCAAGGAAAGTAATCACCGTTCTGACCGACGACCTCGACGGCGGAAAGGCCGATCGGACCGTCGAGTTCAGCCTGGATGGGGCGGCGTACACCATCGACCTCTCCGACGAGAACGCGGGGGTGCTGCGCAAGGCGCTCGACGCCTACATCACCGCTGGCCGTCGAATGGGCCGAGGTGCCGTCGAGGCCGGTCGCCCGGCCCGCCGCCCCGCCCGGCCCGGCGTCTCGGGAATGGATCGCGAGCAGAACCGCGCCATCCGGGAATGGGCGACCAAGAACGGACACGAAATCTCCGAGCGCGGGCGCATCCCGGTCTCGGTCGTGGAGGCGTGGAAGAACCGCTGACGGCGGGCCGGATCACGAACGGACACGCCGGGGTCACGCTGGGATATCAGCGTGACCCCGGCGTTTTCGTCCGTGTCCACAGTTTCCACCCGGCGACCCCGCACCGAAAACATCTGCCGGTACGCTGCCCGTCCCCGGGCGCACCCGGCGGACACGGAACTGCGGGCCACCCCGGAGGTTCCCGGGATGGCCCGCAGTCGTCGCCGATCGGGTCAGTTGACCCGGATGCGCACCACGTCGAAGGCGGGGGTCTGGTTGGCCCGCTCCATCATCGGCACCCGGTGCGAGCCGTCGCCGGCCCAGACCGCGCACTGCGCCGTACCCGACTGCGGCAGACCCGGGATCTGGATGGTCACGTCGTCGGCCTGGTTGCCGCCCTTGCCGTCCTCGGTGGCCACGAAGAACGCCGGCACGTCCTGCGGGTTCGAGGGCGCCTGGTTGGTGTTCTGGAGCATCCGGCAGGCGGTGTGGAAGTGACCACGGGTCAGGCCCTGCCCGTTGAGCACCGAACTCTCCAGGTAGTAGCCGCCCTGGCCGGCCGCCAGGAACCGGTCACGGACCAGGTTGCGGGTGGAGACCTTCAGGGTGAAGGCCTGGTTGCGCTGCACCTGGTTGGGGAACTGGGTGATCAGCAGCGACGGGTTGTTGGCCGCCGCGCCCACCTCGCCGAACGCGGTGCTCACGCACCGGTTGCCGTTCTGGAAGCCGTCGTGCGGCTGCAACCGGCTGTTGGCGCAGTCCTTCGCCAGCACGCCCAGGGCGTTGCCGTTGTTGCCGTTGTTGCCGCCGTTGTTGTTCTGGCCGCCGTTGTTCCCGTTCTGGCCGCCGTTGTTGCCGTTGTTGCCGCCGTTGTTGTTCTGGCCGCCGTTGTTCCCGTTCTGGCCGCCGTTGTTGCCGCCGTTGTTGGCGGCCACCTGGCAGCCGGCGAGCTGCTCCAGGCCCTGCGGGCGCTGGGCGAAGCGACCGATCGCGGTGGCGATCCGGTTCAGCGCCGACCGGCGCTTGTCGGCCAGCGGGCCGAGGATGGCGTTGTTGATGAACGCCTGACCGTTGCGCCCCTCGGCCGCCAACCGCTTGTTGGCGTCGTCGATCTGGGTCTTGAGCAGGGCGAGTTCCCTGTCCACCTCGGCCTTGGCCTGGGCCGGGATCTGCGGCAGCCGGGGCGTGACCTCCGGGCAGGCCACCGTCGAGGCGAGGGTGGTCACCGGCGCGTTGCCGGCCTTGACGGCCTGGCACTCGGCGACGGACATCTGCCCGTCACCCCAGTGGTTGCGGACCCACCGGCCGTTCTGCCACGTCTGGGTGGTGCTGCCGCGCCCGCTCGGCGAGGTGGCACCGGGGCTCGGTGCGACGCAGGCCGACGAGACGTTGCGGGTCTGCTGCCTCGGCTTGTCCCCGGCCGAGGAGATCTGGGTGACGGCGGCGATACCGCCGAAGACGACGAGCGCACCGACCGCCGCCAGCAGCCGCTTGCTCCGCGCGTTACCGGATGACCGGCGTGCCCCTGTGGACCTGCGCATCGAATTGCTCTCCTTCTCGATCCGGTACCTGACTCGCGCCCCCGACGAGGAGACCCTTTCCGGGTCGGTCACCCCCGCCGGAGACACTGCGACGTTCCGGTCGCACGTCGATGGCCGACGATGCCTTTCCGCACCGTCCGCCGCGTCGGGTGGCGCGGCTGGGAAGATCCTGTCCATTCCCGCTTAGGTACGGGCCGGCATCGGCGAAGGTTCAACGCGGATCGAGGAATCCCGGACCGTTTTCCGGGCGGGCCACAATGTCACCAACCGTCGCCGGAAAATGACGCCGGGTCGTTCGGCGGCGGGTCAGTCCACGCAGAGGTGATCGAACGCGAACGGGGCGCCCAACTCGTCACGCCGGTCCCGCAGGGCGCGGATCTGCCGACGCAACTCGTCCCGGTCGAGCAGGGCCGGTTCCTCGTTCTCCCCCCCGGCCAGCCGGTCGCCCACCGCCACCGCCGCGAGATCCTCGGCCAGCCGGCCCGGGTCCACCCCGCAGCTCAGCCGCGCCTCGTGCACCGTGACCCGCTCCACCAGGCAGCGGCCGGGACGCACCTCGACCCAGCTCCACCCCTCGGCCGTCCCGTCGTGCCAGCACACGTGCAACCCGCGCACGATCGGGTCACTGAGCCGCCGCGACACGTACGCCTCGACGGCCGCCGCCCGGGACAGCGCGCCGAGGTCGTTGACCGGCCCGGTACGCCCGTCCGGCAGCCGCCCGACGATGTCCCGGAAGCCCACCGGGGCGTCGTCCGACCCGTCCGGGGCGGCCCCGGCGGCGTAGGCGCGCGCGTCGATGACGTACGTGACGATGCGCCGGCCGTGCCCGGCGGCCCGCAGCGTCGGCGAGCCGATCCGCAGCACCGGCAGGCCCACGGCGGCGCACACCGCGG
>NZ_JACGMO010000114.1:0-25190 GCF_015354745.1 Micromonospora sp. S-DT3-3-22 | reverse complement strand
GGGCGCGCCGGGTGGGTGGGCGCACCCGCGCGGCGGTGACCCGGGGTGGCCGGGGCCCTCCGCCGTCGGCGCGCCGGCCGCTACCGGCCGGCGGCGAGCTGCTGTTGCAACTGGTCGATGCGGTCGATGAGGGTGAGCATCATCGACCGCAGCGCGGCGCTGTCCGCGTCCCGGTCCAGGTTCATCCGGCCGAAGGTGAACCCGTGGAAGAGGGCGGACAGGACGGCTGGCGTGACGGCCTCGGAGACGCCGACCCTGCGCAGCACCTGACCCGCGGCGCCCGGGTCCTCCCGCAGCCCGAGCAGCAGGTGGCTGCCGGCGGTGACGGCCGATCCGTGGGCGCGGGCCTGGCTGGCGGCGACGGCCAGCGCCGCGTGGGCCCCGGCCGCCATGGTGGGCGCGGCACCGGCGGCCGACGGGTGGCCCGCCCCGGTGGTGGCCCGGGCGTCGACCTCGTCGGTGACGGCGGCCTGGATCGAGGCGACCGGGAAGCCCAGCAGTTCGACGGTGTTCAGGACCAGGCTCTCCCCCTCGTCGAGGAACGCCTGGAGGACGTCGATGGTCTCGACGGTGGCCGCACCACGGGCGGCGGCGACGTCGTAGGACTGGCGCAGGATCGCCGCGACGTGGTGGTTGGGCGGGGGTGTCAGCGCGACCTGTTCGGGCAGCGCGAGTTCGGCGGGCGCGTCGTGGGTGGCGTTGTCGCTGCCGTCCAGCGCCTGGGTCAGCGCGACCTGGCAGATCCGCGAGACCGGTAGTCGTGCCTCCCGTACCCGGTCGGCGAGGGCGTCCGGCAGATAGACGTTGATCTTCGGCACCTGTCGATCCTGTCACGGGGGGTTCGGCGGGGGTGTCGCGGGTGGGGCGCAGATCACTGGTGGGGGCACCTTGATTGCCTACAAACCCTAGGGGCATACTGGGGTTATGTCGACGCTGCTGACCGCCTGCCGGGCGGTCGACTACGGCCGCACCGGCAGCGCGCTCTGTTGTAGCCGCTGACCCTCACCGGCCGTCCCTCACCGGCCACCGCGCCACGACGGCACCGTCGCCCCCGCTCCGCTGTCTGACTCCCGCGCCACCGCGCGGGTCCACGCGTCCGCGATCGTCCGACCGCGAACCGCTCATCTCCCCGTGCCGGTACGCACGACCTTCCCGGGTGCGTACGCACGACCGCCTCGACGACAGGGTCGCCCCGCCATGACCGAATCCCGCCCCTCCGCCCCTCCGACCGGACGCACGACGTTCGCCGCCGACGAGTTGGCCGCCGCCAGAGCCGGCCTGACGACCGGCATCAACCGGATCTTCGCCGCCTCGGCGATGTCCGCCAGCGGACACGGCAACATCAGCGTCCGACTGCCCGGCCACGACGATCTCCTCGCCGTCAACGCCGGTGACCTGCTGCGCCCGTGGCCCGCCGACGACCTGCGGGTCGGGCTTGCGGGCCTGCGTACCGTCAACGACGAGGTCGTCGTCGTCGACCTCGACGGCGAGGTCCGCTACGGCACGCCGAGCCCGTCGGTGGCCGCGATCCTCAAGATGCACGTCGGCGTCTACCGGACCCGGCCGGACGTCAACGCGGTCATCCACACCCACTCCCCGTACGCCACCAGCTACGCGCTCGCCTCGGTCAGCCTGCCCGCCCGGTACGAGGCGCTGCTGGTCCACGGCCAGGCCGTCGACCTGCCGGTCGCGCCGTGGGCACCGCGCGGCACGGCCGAGGCCGTCCGCTCCATCGCCGAGACCTACCGGGCCCACCCGCAGACGTACGGGGTGCTGCTCGGCAACCACGGTCTGCTCGTCGCCGGCGACTCGGCCACCCACGCCGCGAGCCTGGTCGTGGCGATCGAGGAGGCGGCCGTGTCGAGCCTCGGCGCACTCGCCCTGGGCGGGCCGACCCCCTTCCCCGACCACGTCCGGGACCTGGACCTGCGCCTGCGTTTCTGACCCGCCCGGGTCCGACCGCGCCCGCGCCGCCGACCCGGACACCCGCTCGTCCGAACCCTCTGCCGAAAGTGAGAACGACCGTGTCGTCGACATCCACCCGCTCCCCGCGTCGCCGTTCCGGCCGCGGCCTGGCCGGCCTGCTGACCGCCGCGCTGCTCGTCACCCCCCTCGTCGCCTGCGGCGAGGAGGAGGCGGCGTCCGGGGCCGACGCCGACGGCCTGACCACCGTCACGCTGGCCTCGGCCCCGCTGGCCCACCTCGCCCCGATCTACCTCGCCCAGGACAGGGGCATCTTCGCCAGGCACGGCCTGCGCGTCGAGGTGGACACCGAGACCTCGGACCTGACATCCGTGCCGTCCGTGCTCGCCGGCAAGGTCAACTTTGCCACCGGTGACCTCACCACCCTGATCGTGGCGCGGTCCAAGGGGCTGGACGTCAAGGCGTTGCTGCCGGCCTCCGCCTCGACCGGCAAGGCGGGGGCCGACTACGGCGCCCTCGTCGTGGCCGGCAAGTCCGGCATCACCAGCCCGAAACAGCTCGAAGGCAAGACCGTCGCGGTCAACATCCTCACCAACATCGCCGCCGCGGCGGCCCGCGAGTCGATCCGGGCCGACGGCGGCGACCCGGCGAAGGTGAAGCTCGTCGAGATCCCGTTCCCGCAGGTGCCGGCCGCCCTCAGCGAGGGGCGCGTCGACGGCGCGTGGGTGGTCGAGCCGTTCCTGTCGGCGGCCAAGGCCCAGGGCGCGGTCCCCATCGGCTGGGGCTTCACCGACCTGGCCGAGGACCTCACGGTGTCGGCCTGGTACGCCTCCGGCGCGTACACCCGGGAGCAGTCGAAGGTCACCACGGCGTTCCGGGACGCGGTCCGGGAGGCGTACGCCTACGCCCGCGAGCACGAGGACGAGGTCCGGGCGAAGATCCCGACGTTCACCCAGATCACCCCCGAGGTCGCCAACCGGATCACCATCACCGGATGGCGGGACCAGGTCAGCCGCCAGGCGGCCGAGAAACTGGTCGGGTACGCGCAACGCGACGGCCTGATCACCGACGCGCCGAACCTCGACGAGCTGATCCTGCCGTGACCACCCCCGGCCACGGCGATCCGCCGGCCCGCCGGCCGGTCGGCGGCAGGTGGGGTCACCGACAGTTGCTGGGCGCGGTGGGGCTGGCCGGGGCGGCGGTGACGTACGAGGTGCTGAGCCGGGCGTTCTTCTCGCCGCTGCACGTGCCGCCGCTGACCGCCGTCGTCCCGGAGGCCGTCGAACTGCTCACCGGGGCGAGGTTCTGGACGGCGACCGGGCGCACCCTGCTGGCCGCCGTCCAGGGCCTGCTGATCGCGGTGGTCGCGGGCATCCTGGTCGGGTTCGCGGTCGGCTCGGTGCCGTGGCTGCTCAGGGTGACCTCCTCCACCCTGGACTTCCTCCGCCCGGTGCCGTCGATCGTGCTGATCCCGGTGCTGATCCTGGTGCTCGACGTCGGGCAGATCACCGTGCTGCTGGTCGCCGTCTCCTGCTTCTGGGTCGTGCTGTTCCAGGTGCTGTACGGCCTGCGGGAGGTCGACCAGGTGGCCGTGGACACGGCCCGCAGCTTCCGGCTGGGCCGGCTGCGGCGGGTCGTCCACGTCACCTGGCCGACGGTGCTGCCGTACCTCGGCACGGCGCTGCGGCTGATCGTGTCGGTGGCGCTGGCCCTGGCGCTCACCGGTGGGCTGGTGATGGGCGCCGCCGGCCTCGGTGAGCTGATCTGGAGCAGCCAGGAGTCCGGCGAGTCCACCGGCATGTACGCGCTGGTGCTGCTCACCGGCGGCATCGGGGTGGTGCTCGACCTGCTCGCCCGGCTGGCTGAGCGGCGGCTGCTGCACTGGCACGTCGCCACCCGGCGGGAGTGGGCCCGGTGAGCGCCGGGGGTCGACGGCCGGGGGCCCCGGGCGGGCCCGGTCGGGCCGGCAGCGCGGTGGGCCGGGCGCTCGGTCTGCCCGTCGTCCTGCTGGTGCTCTGGTGGGTGGCCAGCGCGGACAGCACGAACATCTTCCTGCCGCCGCTGCGCGTCATCGTCGCGGCGTTCCGCGAGGTGTGGCTCTCCGAGGTCTTCCTGCGGGACGTCGTACCGAGCCTGTGGCGGCTCGCCGTCGGCTACGGCGCGGCGCTGCTGCTCGGCGTCGCCGCCGGGTACGTGATCGGGCGGTGGTCGGTCGTGCGTGACCTGACCAGCCCGCTGCTGGCGTACTTCCGGGTGCTGCCGTCGCCGGTGCTGATCCCGGTGCTGCTGGTCGCGGTCGGGATCGGCGACGGCACCAAACTGATCGTCATCGTGTCGGGCGCGCTCTGGCCCATCCTGCTCAACACCGCCGACGGGGTCCGGGCCGTGGACGACGTCGGGCGGGAGACCGCCGCCGTGTTCGGCCTGCCGAGGTGGACCCGGCACCGGCTGCTCCTGCACGCGGCCCTGCCGCAGGTCTTCGCCGGCGCCCGTCAGGCGCTCGGTGTCTCGATCATCGTGATGGTGGTCAGCGAGATGCTGATGAGCACCGACGGGCTGGGCTTCACCGTGATCCGGTTCCAGCGCAGCTTCGCGATCCCGGAGATGTGGAGTGGCGTGCTGCTGCTCGGCGCGCTCGGATTCGCCCTGGCGAAGCTGCTCGAACTGGTCGAGCGCCGGGCCCTGCGCTGGCATCGCGGCGTCACCGGACGAGAGGGAGCATCATGACCACACCAGCCAGCGACACCCTGCTGAGCATCGTCGACCTCGGCAGGTCGTACCGCTCCCGGGAACGCAACGTCGACGCGCTGACCGGGATCACCCTGTCGATCCGTGACGGCGAGTTCGTCGCGGTCGTCGGACCGTCCGGTTGCGGCAAGACCACCCTGCTGAAGATCGTCGCCGGGCTGCTGCCCGCCTCGACCGGCGCCGTCCACCTGGGCGGGCAACGGGTCACCGAGCCGCCGGCCGACCTCGCCGTGGTCTTCCAGGAGTACGGCCGCAGCCTGTTCGCCTGGAAGACCGTCCGGCAGAACGTCGAGCTGCCACTGCGGCACCGCGGCTACACCCGTGCCGGGCGTCGGGGGCTCGTCGCGGAGGCCCTCGACGCGGTGGGGCTGGCCCGGGCCGCCGACGCGTACCCGTGGCAGCTCTCCGGCGGCATGCAGCAGCGGGTCGCGATCGCCCGGGCGATCGCCTACCGGCCCCGGCTGCTGCTCATGGACGAGCCCTTCTCGGCCGTCGACGCCCAGACCCGGGGCGACCTGGAGGACCTGCTGGCCGGGCTGTGGCGGCGGTACGGGATGACCGTCCTGTTCGTCACCCACGACATCGACGAGGCGGTCTACCTCAGCCAGCGGGTCGTCGTCCTCGGCGCGGCCCCGGCCGGCCTGCGGGCGGACATCCCGATCGACCTGCCGGCCGAACGCGACCAGCTCGGCACCCGTTCGCTGCCCCGGTTCGGCGAACTGCGCGCCCGGGTCCATGCCCAGGTGCGTGGCGTGCCGCAGCACCCCGACAGGCAACCATCCGACCGACTGGAGAACGTGGCACCGTGAGCACACCAACAGCCGACCAGCATGGGCACACCGACGCGTCGACGGAACCCCGGTGGGTCGACACCGGCGGGGGAGCGGGCCCGCTGTGGTCGTTCCACGTCGGCGAGGTCGAGGTCTTCCCGATCCGGGAGGTCGACTACTTCCCCGTGCCGACGGACTTCTTCCCCCAACTGGAGTCCGGCTCCTGGACCGAGGGGGCCTTCTACACCCGGGAGCCGTTCACCCACGAGGGGCGGCTGCGGCTCAACCAGGAGGCCCACCTGCTCCGGACCCGGGACCGGCTCATCCTGGTCGATGCCGGCGGCGGCAACGGCAAGCCGCGCCGGGGCGGCGTGTTCGACCGCGCGGACCGGCCGTTCCTGGAACAGTTCGCCCGGGCCGGGGTCTCCCTCGCCGACATCGACACGGTGGTCTTCACCCACCTGCACGTCGACCACGTGGGCTTCGCCACCAGCGCGGACGGGGCCGGCGGCTGGGTGCCGACCTTCCCCAACGCCCGCTACCTGGTGGTCCGGGAGGAGTTCGAGTGGTGGACCGGCCCCGAGGGCGCGGCGGCGCTGGAACGGACCGGGGACTACCTCGCGGACAGCATCCTGCCGCTGCGCGCCGCCGGGGTGCTCGACCTGGTCCCCGCCGACCAGGTGCTCACCCCGGAGATCCACCTCGTCCCGGCGTTCGGCCACACCCCCGGCAACGTCTACCTGGTGGTCGAGTCGGCCGGGCAGCGGGCCCTGTTCGCCGGGGACATGCTGCACCACGGCGTCCAGCTGGAGCGTCCGGAGTGGAGCATCCGGTACTGCGTGGTGCCGGGCGACTCCGCCGACCAGCGCCGTCGGCTGCTGGAGCGGGCCGCGGACTCCGGTGACCTGCTGGTGCCGGCCCACTTCCCGTTCCCGGCCGCCGGGTACGTGCACCGGGCCGGGCGCGGCTTCACCTACACCTTCATCGACGTCTGATGGGTGCGGAGTGTGCCGGGCCGCTGTACGTCGCCGACTTCCACACCCACCACGCCGCCGCGGACCATCCGGCGCTGCCGCCCCGCAACAGCTCCGCGGAGCTGGCCGGACGGTGGGAGGTCCTGGCCCGCCGGATCGCCGACCTGGACGACCTGCTCGCCGAGTCCGGCCGGCTCGGCGTCGACCTGCGGGTGCTGAGCGCGCCACCGGCACTGGTGACGCCGCACGGCGAACGTACCCGCCCGGCGGACCTGCGGCGGCTCAACGACCGTCTCGCCGAGACGGTGGCGACGGCGCCGGACCGGCTCAGCGGGCTGGCCACCATCGACGCGTTCGGCGGCGACGCGGCGGCCGAGGAGGCGGTGCGGGCGGTCCGGGAGCTGGGGCTGTCCGGGCTGGTCGTCGACTGCGCCACGGACGGTCAACTGCTCAGCGCGGCAGCCGCCCGACCCACCCTGACGGCGGCGGCCGAGCTGGGGGTGCCGGTCTTCGCCCACCCGGTCAGCCCGGAGCTGCTGACGACCGCCTTCGCCGGCCTGGGCGGGTTCGGCACCTCCCTGGCGCGCGGCACGATCAACGCGGCGGCGCTGCTGTCCCTGCTGCACGACGGGGTCCTGGCCGAACTCTCCGGGTTGCACGTGGTCTTTCCGATGCTGGGGGTGGCCGGCCTGGCCTTGGCCGCCGCCCACGACGAGGGGGAGGTGCTGACCGCACGGCCCCCGGGTGCGCCCGGGGCGCACGTCTACCTCGACACCATGGGGTTCGCGCCGGCCGCGATCAGGTTCGCCGCCGACCTGCTGGGCGTCGACCACGTGCTGGTCGGCGGAGACTGGCCGATCGGGCGACGTCACACGACCCGCGAGCGGGTGGAGACGGCGCTGGCGGCGGCCGGCCTGGACGGGGCGCAGGCCCGACTGGTCGCCGGGGCCAACGCGCTGCGGCTGCTGGGCCGTCCGCCCGTCGCCACCCCCGCCCCGGCCGGCACCGGACTGGGACGGGGCGGGGGCGGCTCCCCTCGGTACGCGTAGGTGACCGAGATGGTGGCGTTCGGGCAGCCGCCGGCCAGGCTGGTCAGGGCGCTCTTCTCGGCGCTGTCGACGGTGAGCCGGCAGCGGGCGGCGCTGTACGACGGCAGCCAGGTCGCCGGGTCCTGGTCGCTCCTGGCCTGGTTGACGTTGTCGGTGACGGCGGCCAGCGGCCGGCTGCCGCCGAGGTCGTTGGCGTACGCCTGGCGGCGGCTGGTGCTCCAGCTGCGCGCACCGGAGTCCCACGCCTCGGCGAGCGGCACCTCGTTGCGTGAACGGTGGCGGAACTCGCCGGTCAGCGGCGGGTCGGCAGCCGACCCAGCTTGTCCGGGTTGACCACCAGCAGCAGCCGCCCGATGCCCCGTACCGAGGTGTCCAGCGTGATCAGGGTGACCGGGCGGTCCGCGGTGACCAGCACCGCCGGACCGCCGTTGACCTCCACCAGGTCGACAGTCGTCGCGCGCCAGTACTTGCGCCGCACGTTGTCCAGGAAGTTCGTCACCCGGGCCGGCCCGCACACGTCCCGACGGGCCGCGTACACCCGGCCGCCACCGTCGGACCGGGCCACCACGTCGTCGGTGAGCAGCCGTTCCAGGGTGGCCAGGTCGCCGTCGCGGGCCGCGCCGAGGAACGCCTCCACCAGCCGTCGCCGCTGGGCCGGCGGGGCGGGCGTGGACCCCTCGGCGGCGAGGTGCCGCCGCGCCCGGCTGGCCAGTTGCCGGGCGTTCGGCTCGGACGTGCCGAGCACCCCGGCGATCTCCCGGTACGGGTAGTCGAACGCCTCGCGCAGCACGTACGCGGCCCGTTCGGCGGGGGCCAACCGCTCCAGCAGCAGCAGGACCGCGACGTCCAACGCCGCCGCCCGTTCCGCGCCGAGGGTCGGGTCGGCACTGGTGTCGACCGGCTCCGGCAGCCACGGCCCCACGTACGTCTCCCGGGTGGCCCGCGCCGAGGTGGCCGCGTTCACCGCCAACCGGGTGGTCGTGGTGGTGAGGAAGGCCGCCGGGTTGCGCACCCCGCGACGGTCGGCGCCCTGCCAGCGCAGCCACGCCTCCTGCACCACGTCCTCGGCCTCGACGACGCTGCCCAGCATCCGGTAGGCCAACCCGAACAGCCTCGGCCGGACGTCGAGGAACGCGGCCAGGTCCGCCGCCGGGACGACCCGCCCCGTCTCGGCGGCGGTCCCGGACCCGGTCGTCATGCGCCTACCGTAGGCGGTGCGACGCGCGGGCCCGACGTCACCCGACGTCGGGCCCGCGCACAGGGTCAGCGCCCGCGCCACTCGGCCAGCCGGATCTCGCCGGTACGGGCCGCGCCGAGCGGAACCAGCGACCGCTCCGCCAGCAGCGCCCCGAAGTACCGTCCCTGCGGGTCGGTGACCACCGGCCGGGGGTCACCGGCGGCGGCCAACGTCTCCCGGCCCAGCTCGTCCAGCGGGAACCGCTGTGGTCCGGCCAGCTCCACGATCCCGTGGACCGGTGCGCCGGCGGCGATCTCGGCCAGCACCGTCACCACGTCGTCGGCGGCGATCGGCTGGATCAGCGCCGGGGGCAGGCGTACCTCGTCGCCCACCACGGCGGACTCGACGATGGCCGGCACGAACTCGAAGAACTGGGTGGCCCGCACCACCGTCCACGGAATCCCGGCCGCCGCGATCAGCGCCTCCTGCGCCACCTTGGCCCGCATGTACCCGCTGTCCGGAATGCGGTCGGTGCCGACGATCGACAGCGCCACGTGGTGCCGTACGCCGGCCTTCTCCTCCGCGTCGAGCAGGGTACGGGTGGACGTCTCGAAGAAGGTCAGGACGGCGGTCTCCTCGAACGACGGGGAGTTCGACACGTCCACCACGACGTCGGCGCCGTCGAGCGCCTCGGCCACCCCCGTGCCGGTGAGCGTGTCCACCCCGGTCCGCGGCGAGGCGGCCACCGCCTGGTGGCCCTGCCGCCCGAGCAGCGTCACCAGCCTGCTGCCGATGAGTCCACTGCCCCCGATGACGACGATCTTCATGGCTGATCCACTCCCTGTCCGTCGATGGCGGTCGCGCCGCCCTCCACCCGTACGACCGGCGGGGCCGCCGATCCGTGACACCCCCGATCCGGGGGCCGGCCCGGCGGCTCCCGGGGACGGGTCGCGGTGCCCCGCCGGGCGGGCCGCCGCCGGGTAGCGTTCCGCCGGTGGGTGCGCCGGCACCCGGGTGAGGAGACACCATGGTGGGCACGACGACGGTGGAGGTTCCGACCAGCGACGGCGCGGCGGACGCGTACCTGGTCCGGCCGGACGGCGACGGGCCGTTCCCGGCGGTGCTGTTCTTCATGGACGCCTTCGGGCTGCGTCCCCGGCTCGCCGAGATGGCCGAGCGGATCGCCGCGCGGGGCTACCTGGTGCTGGTGCCGAACCTGTTCCACCGCACCGGCCCGATGCCGCGCGTCGACCTCGCCGACCTGGCCGACCCGCAGCGGCGCGGCGAGCTGTTCGGCCGGATCGTGCCGCTGATCAGCGCGCTCACCCCGGAGCTGGTGGCCCGGGACGCCGGGGCCTACCTGGACTTCCTCGCCGCCCGTGACGACGTCGCGGACGGGCCGGTGGCGATCGTCGGGTACTGCATGGGTGGCACCAACGCGCTGCGCGCGATCGAGGCGCACCCGGACCGGATCGCGGCGCTGGCCAGTTTCCACGCCGGACGGGTCGTCACCGACGGGCCGGACAGCCCGCACCTCGGCGTCGGCGCGGTCACCGGCGAGCTGTACTTCGCCCACGCCGACCGGGACGAGTCGATGACCGCCGACCAGATCGCCACGTTGGAGGGGGCGCTCGACGCCGCCGGGGTCGCCTACCGCTCCGAGGTGTACGCCGGCGCGCCGCACGGCTTCACGATGGCCGACACCGCGATGTACGACGAGGGGGCCACCGAGCGGCACTGGACGGCGTTGTTCGACCTGTTGGAGCGGACCCTGCGGGGTGCGGCGTGGCGGTCGGATGACGGTCCCCACGCGGGGGCATGACAGTCGCGTGACATTTGGCCCGCAGCGTCCCGTCGTGGTTTCACCGCCCGCCCACCCGGGGCAGAAGCGAGGTCGACAGCGACTCGTGGAGGGACGACACACGTGGAAGTACAGGGCTTCTTCACCGCCATCATCATCGGTCTGATCATCGGTGCCCTGGGTCGCCTCGTGGTGCCCGGGAAGCAGAAGATCTCGATCCTGCTCACCCTGGCCATCGGCGTGGTGGCCGCGATCCTCGGCACCCTGCTCGCCGGCGCGCTCGGGGTGGACGACACACCGGGCATCGACTGGATCGAGCTGTTCCTCCAGGTGGCCTTCGCGGCCATCGGCGTCGCCCTCCTCGCCGGCACGTACGGCCGACGTCGGCACTGACCCGCATCCCCCTCGCGTCGGCCCGCCCTCTCCCCGGGGCGGGCCGACGCGGCCGTTGCGGGGCGGGTGGCGGTTCGGGTACCCCCGGGGGTATGTTGGTGGCAGGAGGTGCACCGTGAAACTGCGACCGGAGATGACCGGCGACGCGTTGACCCGGCTCAAGCGGGCCCGGGGTCAGCTCAACGCCGTGATCGAGATGATGGAGAACGGCGAGGACTGCCGGGAGGCGTTGACCCAGCTCGCGGCGCTCTCCAAGGCCATCGACCGGGCCGGTTTCAAGATCATCGCCTCCGGGATGCGGCACTGCGACGCGGCGCGTGCGCGCGGTGAGACTCCCGAGATGGCCGAGGCCGAGCTGGAGAAGCTCTTCCTGGCGCTGGCCTGACCCGCGATCGGCATCCCGCCCGGCCCGCCTGAGTGGGCCCCGGGCGGGTACTCCCCACCCCGGAACACGTGCACCCGTCTGTCGGTTACATACCCCCAGGGGTATAGGCGAAAAGAGAGGTCTGTCATGACTGTTGAGGTGACGGTGCTCAGCACGTCCTCCCTCGGCGACCGCAGCTACCTGGCCTCCGACGGCCGGATCGCGGTCGTGGTCGACCCGCAACGCGACGTCGACCGCATCCTGCGCCTGGCCGGCCAGCGGGACGTCCGGATCACCCACGTGGTGGAGACCCACCTGCACAACGACTACGTCTCCGGCGGCCGGGAACTCGCCCGGCTCACCGGCGCCGAATACCTGGTGGCCGCCGCCGACCAGGTCGACTTCCCCCGCACCCCGGTCGACGACGGCGACGAGGTGCCCGTGTCGGACACCCTGCGGCTACGGGTGGTCGCCACCCCCGGCCACACCTTCCACCACCTGTCCTACGTCCTGGACACCGCCACCGACGGCGGCTGGCAGCCGGTCGGCGTCTTCACCGGCGGCTCCCTGCTCTTCGGCACCACCGGCCGCACCGACCTGCTCGGCCAGCAGCACGCCCACGAACTCGCCCACCACCAGCACACCTCCGCCCGGCGGCTGGCCGACCTGCTGCCCGACGGCACCCAGGTCTGGCCCACCCACGGCTTCGGCAGCTTCTGCTCCGCCACCCAGGCCGACGCCCCCGACTCCACCATCGGTCGGGAGCGGCAGGTCAACCCGGTGCTCCGGCTCGCCGCCGACGACTTCGTCACCGACATCCTCGCCGGCCTGGACGCCCACCCCGCGTACTACGCGCACATGGGGGCCACCAACGCCGCCGGCCCGACGCCGATCGACCTCACCCCGGCGACCCGCGCCGACGCCGGGCAGCTGCGCGAACGGATCGCCGCCGGGCAGTGGGTGGTCGACCTGCGGCACCGCAAGGCGTACGCCGCCGCGCACCTCACCGGCACGGTCAGCCTCGGCCTCGACGGGCCGATGGCCACCTGGCTCGGCTGGCTGATCGACTGGGGCACCCCGCTCACCCTGCTCGCCGAGACCCCGGAACAGCTCGCCGAGGCCCAGCGGGAGCTGGCCCGCATCGGCATCGACCGGCCCGCCGCCCAGGCCACCGGCGGCCCCGAACGGTGGGCCGTCGACCCCGGCCAGCTCCGCGAGCAGCCCACCGCCGACTTCGCGGCCCTGGCCGCCGCCCGCGCCGGGAACCCGCCCGCCGGACTGCCCACCCCGCAGGTCGTCCTCGACGTGCGGATGACCAACGAGTGGACGGCCGGGCACCTCACCGACGCGGTCCACGTCCCCCTGCCCGACCTGCGGGCCCGGCTCGCCGAGATCCCCACCGGGGTGATCTGGGTGCACTGCGGTTCCGGCTACCGGGCCAGCGCCGCCGCGTCCCTGCTGGCCAATGCCGGCCGCACGGTGGTCGTCGTCGACGACCGGTTCGACCGGGCCGCGCCCGCCGGCCTCGCCCTGACCACCCCCGCCTGAACCCGGCCGCCCCCACCACCGCTGCGGTGGACCCCGAAACGAGGAGAGATGGACCGCACCGACCCCACCCGCGCGGCCACCGTCGACGCCGACACCCTGCATGCCCTGGCCGACGCAGGCCGGGCGCTCGCCGCCGCCGGCCTGCCCCACCTGCGGGTCCTCGACGGCGGCATGCTCGCCTGGGAGAAGATCCCGGCTCCCGTACGGCGGGGCACCCCCCGCCGGGACCTGGAACGGCAGGTACGCCTCGTCGCCGGGTCGATCGTGCTGGTCAGCGTCCTCGGCTCGGTGCTGGTGCCGGGGCTGAAGTGGGTCGCCGCGCTGATCGGCGGCGGGCTCACCGTCGCCGCCCTCACCGACACCTGTGCCATGGGTCGGCTGCCCTACAACCGGGGCGCCGGACGCGACCTGGACGGTGTCGTCGCCCAGCTGCGCGGTGACACCGGACGGCAGGGGTGAACGCCACCCTGCCGCTGACCGTCGGGCTGGCCGTGCTGATCGGGGTCAGCCTCGGCCTGCTCGGCGGCGGCGGTTCCATCCTGGCCGTGCCGCTGCTGGTCTACGTCGCCGACCTGCCGGCCCGGGAGGCCATCGCCACCTCGCTGCTCGTCGTCGGCGTCACCAGCCTCGTCGGGGTGCTGCCGCACGCCCGGGCACACCGGGTCCGCTGGCGTACCGGGCTGGTGTTCGGCCTCGCCGGCATGGCCGGGGCGTACGTCGGCGGGCGGCTGGCCGGCCACCTCCCGCCGACACTCCTGCTCACCGGCTTCGCGGTGATGATGCTGGCCACCGCCGCCGCCATGATCCGTGGCCGACGGGTCGCCGGGGGCTCCGGGCCGCACGAGTTGCCGCTTCCCCGGGTGCTCGCCGACGGGGCGGTGGTCGGGCTGGTCACCGGCCTCGCCGGGGCCGGCGGCGGGTTCCTGGTGGTGCCCGCGCTGGCGCTGCTGGGCGGCCTGCCGATGCCGGTCGCCATCGGCACCTCGCTGGTGGTGATCGCGATGAAGTCGTTCGCGGGTCTCGCCGGCTACCTCTGGACCGTCGACATCCACTGGCCGCTGGCGCTCGCCGTCACCGCCGCCGCCGTGCTCGGCAGCCTGCTCGGCGGGCGGCTCACCAGCCGGGTGCCGGCCGAGGTCCTACGCCGGTCGTTCGGCTGGTTCGTCCTGGTCATGGGCGGTTTCGTGCTGGTCCGGCAACTACCCGGCGGGGTACGGGCCGACCCGGCGCTGTGGACCGGCCTGGCCGGCCTCGCGGCCGGTGCGGCGCTCGCCGCGCTGAGCTGCGCCCGACGTTCCCCGGCCGGCGTCGGTCAGGGAGCGACCCGCCCCGCCGACTGACGGCCACCCGGCGCGGTCACCGGGGACGGCGCAGGTTACGCATCTTCTCCATGCCCTGCCGGACCCGGACGGTACGCAGCAGGTTGCTGGTCTCCTTGCGGAAGTGGCTGCACTGCTTGCCGAACTCGCCCACCGACTCGTCCTTGCTCGACTGGAGGAGCCGTTCGGCGTACTCCAGCCAGCTGCGGCCCTCCCACGGGCACGGCTCGGCGACCGGATCGGCCGAGGAGGTCAGCTCGGCGGCCAGCAGGATCGCCCGGGCCATCAGGAAGTTGGTGACCGGGGTGACCCGGCCGCCCAGGTGGACCTGCTGGAACACCCGGCACCCGTCGAAGAAGTGGAACGCCCGCACCGCCTGGTCGGGGTCCCGGCGCAGCTCCGCCATCCGCAGGTAGACCGCACCGAGGCCGCGCAGGAGCTGCACCTCGGTGAAGTTCTCCCGGAGGAAGTCGGCGATCGTCGAGTGGGACTCGTCGGTCACCTCCCGGTCGGCCGGCGGACGCACCCGGGGCGAGCTGCCGAAGAGCCGGTGGAGCTGGTCGGCGAACGCGCTGTCCTCGGCGATCCGCCACACCCCCGGGTCGGCCAGGCTGGTGACCACGGAGTCGCCGCTCCACCGCCGGTTGAGCATCGCCGCGACACCCTCGGTGTAGCCGCCGTTGCTCATGATCTCGGTGGCGACCCTCTCGACGTCGTTCCAGGCGATCTCCCGGTTCAGCTCCAGGTCGACCCGGGTCCGCAGGATCACCAACTGCTCCAGCAGCGGCCCCTCCCGCTCCTCGGCGGCGAGCAGCTCGCCCGCCTCCAGCAGCAGCGGACGCGGGTCGGGGTCGTTGCGCGGCCAGGCGAACTGGGCGTACCCGACGACGGCCTCCACCATGGCCAGCCCGTGCCGCAACCGTCCCCGACCGTCCGACGCGGTCACGATCAGTCGCCGGTACGTCTCGATCGCCTGCCGGTACTCCCAGATGTAGCGGTGGAACTCCGCCCGGACCTCCAGCACCCCCGGATGCTCCGGCCAACGCCGCTCGGCGGCCCGGATCAGCTCCCAGACCGCGCTGTTGTCGACGTCGTTACGACGGTTCACCCCCTGCTCGTCCCGGTACGTCTCCAGCACCCCCAGCCAGCGCCGGTACTGCCGCTCCAGCCCCACCTCCATCTGGAGCAGCTCGATCGAGTGGCTGAACCGGCGCAGGTGCCCGTCGAGCTTGTCCCGGCGGACCCGGTAGAGCCGACGGATGTTGACCAGCCGTTCCGGCGGCGGCACGGTGCTGCTCTCCCGCCCCTCCGGGGTGGACGCGGCCAGCAGGTTACCCTCGCTGCTCCACCGGGCCCGGTGGCACCACAGGTCGAGCACCGCGTGGTGCCAGGTGGTGTGCTCCTGCTCGGCCAGCCAGGTCTGCACCTCCCTGATCCGGCGCAGCAGTTTCTGGTCCCGTGGCCGGGTCCGGGGCGCGTCGCCGGCGCGCGGGGGCGCGTCGACCTCGGCCCGCCAGCCGCCCAGCTCCCGCTGGATGCGCAACTCCCGCAGCAGCGACTGGGCGCCCGGTCGGTCCTCGTGGGCCCGCCGCGCGCACTCCAGCGCGACCTCGGCCTCGGTCGTCGCCTCGGCGAACTGGTTGTTGCGGCGCAGACAGTGCGCGACGAACAGGTGCACCTCCGCCTCGATCCCCGGGAACAGCGGGAACTCGCCGTCGGTGAGCACCAGGGCCATCGTCCGCCGGGCGGCGTCCAACTGGCTGACCACGTCCGGGTCGCCCCGGTGGACGGCGTGCAGCAGCCGCCACACGTACATCCGGGTGTCGCCCGGCCAGCGGGCCGGCGAACCCCAGGCCGCCGTCAGCTCCTCGACCACCCGCCGGCCCGTCGCCGCCTGGTCGGCGAAGGTCGGCTGCTCGGCGACGAGCAGCGTCGCCACCCCGCACAGCCGCATGCTCCACAGGCCCCGGTCGCTGTCCGACCCGGACAGGGCCAGCCCCTCGCTGACCGCCGCCGTCGCCTCGGACAGCGTCGTCACCCGTTCCGCCAGGGTGCGCTGCCCCCGGGCGCGGCCGCACAGCAGCCGGTGGCGCATCTGCAACACCGCGAACCGGTCCCGCAGGGTGACCGGTTCGGGCATCAGGTCGAACAGCTCGAACGCGGTGCCGAGCGCGGCCCGCGCGGCGGGGACGCGCCCCGAGGTGAGCTGGAGGTCGACGGTGTTCAGCAGCCAGGAGATGGCCACCGTGATCAGATCCGGTCGGCTGCCGCCGGCCACCCGGGCGCAGTCGGCCAGCACCGGCGCGGCCCGCTCCCGGGCCGGCAGCAGGCTCGTCCCCGCCCGCAGCCGGCGGCCACCGATGAACAGCGCGGTGTCGATCGACTTCAGCAGCCGGTGCGACAGCGCGTCCCGGTCGGCCTGCCCGATCGCCTCCGCCACGACGTCGGCGGCGGCCACGAACGCCTCGCGCACCTGCTGGCCCTGCCCGGTGGCCCGCATCGCCTGGTTGAGCCGGGCGGCACCGGCGACCACCGGGTAGCCGGTGGCCCGGACCGGCCGGCCGGCGGGGACGTCCGCGTCGACCGGCGGCGCGACGGCGTCGGTCGGGGTGGTGACCGGTTCGTCGACGGCCGGGACGGCCGTGGCCTCCAGCAGCACCGGGCTGAACGCGGCGTCGCCGGAGTGCGCGGCGGCGAGGTTGGTCAGCGTCTCCCGCAGCCGGGGATACCCGCCCAGCACCGCCTCGTCGAGGCAGCCGATCGCCCGGTCGACGCCCTTCATGACGTGCCGGTCGGAGTTGTCGGGGTGTCGTTGCCGCTGTCGCAGCATCGCCGTGACCAGGGCGAACATCGCCTCGGCCACCGGCTCGTCGAGCTGGTCGGGGGTGAGTTCGACGCCGTCGACGAGCGCCCGCCCGTAGACGTTGTCGCCGCCGCTGCCGCGCAGGGTGGCGGTCAACGCGTTGCTCAGCGCGTGCCGGGTCGACCGGCCCAGGTCGTGCCAGAGGGTGCCGTCGTGCTCCTGCTGGGTGAGGATGCGGGCCTCGACCAGATGGTGGGTGGCCTGCGGGGTGAGCCCGCAGTCCATCGCTTCGAGCAGCTCGGTGGACATCCACAGCCCGTCGGTGATCGCCCAGGCGGTCAGCACGGCCAGCGCACCGGGCCGGCCACGCCCGCCGTCGACGCCCGTCCACAGCGCGAAGCAGTCGACGTCCCGCAGCCCGGCGCCGACCGTGGCGGCCGAGCGGCGCAGCAGCGCGTCGACGAGGTGTTCGACACCCGGCTGTTCGATCCGCTTGTTCAGCACGTCGTTGGCGAGTTCGTCGACCCCGTTGTGCAGCACCCCGGGCAGCCGGACGAGCTTGTCGTCCAGCTCCGTCCAGAGTCGACCCTCGGCGAGGCCGGTGATGGTCAGGCCGCCGCCGTACAGCGGGTCGGCGAGCACCTGGTCGACCAGCGCGGTGGCCTCGTCCTCGCTGAGTTCCCGCAGCTGGACCACCGGCAGGTAGCGCAGCCGGTTGTCGCCGCTGACGTGTACCTCCGCCCGGGTGGCGATGATGACCAGCGCCCGGTCGAACACCGACAGCTCCAGCAGCCGGTCCAGCTGCGCCCGGACCGCCTCCGGCCGGGTGCCCAACCGGGAACCCTCGACGAACAGGATCAGCCGCCGGCGGTGCAGCTGCCGCTGCAACTCCTCGACCAGGGTCGTCCGGACCGCCTCGGCGTAGTCCATGCCGTAGTCGGTGACGTCGTCGATGGTGACGTCGAGCTCCCGGGCGAGCACCCCGAGCACCGGCTCGGGCGCGCTGCTGTTGGGGATGTCCAGCCGCAGCAGCGCCACCTCGTCGAGCTGCCCGGCCTCCTCGGCGAAGCGGGCCAGCACCTCGTCGACGAAGTACCGCTTGCCGGCGTGCCGGGGCCCGACGACCGGCAGCACCGCCCCCTGCGGCAGGCGCAGGCTGGCCCCGCCCCGGGCCAGTTCCGGGACCCGGCCGGCGAACGGCACCTGCCGGGCCGGCCAGGCGCTCTCGAAGCCGGACCGTTCGCCCTGGTCGGTGGGGGAGCCGGCCGGCCGGCGGGGGAACGGCACCGCACGCCGCTGCGGCGGACGCCACGCCGGGTTACGCACCCAGCCCCGGTCGAACTCGACCGGGCTGCGGGCCGGCGCGGGAAAGCCTTCGCCGGCCAGGAGTTCCCCGGCCTCCCGCAGCACCTCCGTCGGGCTCAGCCACTCGGGCGCGTCCGCCCGGCCGCGCCCGAAGACCTCCAGCAGGGCCCGGGTGAACGGGGTGTGCAGCTCGTCCGGGCCGGCGTCGCGCGCCGGCCCGCTGCGGACGGCCGCCATCAGCTGCCAGCCACGGTCCTCGTCGAGATGCAGCGCCTCCGACGGCAGGACCAGGCTGGCGTTTCCCGCGTGGCAGCAGTCGAGGATCAGCAGGCACCGCCGGGCGTCCCTGCCCTTGGCCGCCGCCACGAACCTCTCCACCGGGAACTCGGTGCCGGAGGTGTCCGGGGCCTCGCGGGGAAGGAGGCGTAGCGACCGGCCCACCAGTACGGCGTGACCGGCGAAGTAGACCACCAGCACGCCGTCCGGGCCGACCGAGTTGGCGGCGTTGCGGACCCGCCCCTCCATTTCGGCGGAGGTGGGATCATGCGCGGTCTGGATGCTCCAGCCCGGCAGACCCCAGACCTCGCGGGCGGCGAGGGCCCTGCCGAGCTCCTCGACGTTGTCGTGGGCGGCGGGAACGGTCAGCCCCAGATGGTCGTAGGTGCTGACCCCCAGCAGGACGGCCTGGGACTGGGCCGGGTCGAACCGTGGTTGGTGCGCAGCGGTCACCGCAGGCCCTGTTGGAGCACCGCGATGACGTCCGCGGCCGAGCCGCTGGCCTCGATCTTCACCTCCCGGCTGCCGTCCGGGCTGTCGGTGAGGGTGACCGTGACGGTGGTGTCGCCACCGCGCCGGGCGCTACGCCGGGCCTGGAACCAGTCGTACACCGCCTGGATCACCACGGGCAGCAGCACGTCCTGGCCGACGAACTCCAGCACCTCGGCGGCCCCGAGGGTGCCCGGCTCGGGTGCCCGGTGGACCAGCCGGACCCGGCCGTCGCGCAGCTCCGGGTCGGCCACCAGCTCGTCGCGAAGGTCGTGCACCGGCGACTCGTCGGAGTCCGAGACCGAGAAGATCAGACGCATGCCGCCATCATGGCCCATGCCGTCACGCGGTGTCAGCCGCCGGACGCTCTCCTGTCGTCCTGTCGACACAGTCCCACCGACCGTCCACCTCGGACCACCGCCACGACCGAGTCCGGTGGGATTTGCGCGCCGGCTCAGGAGTCGGCGGGGCCGGTCTGCCCGGCGGGCGGGAACGCCAGCGCCACGGTCAGGTCGAGCACCGTGCCGGGTTCGTTGAGCCGGTCGCCGTACAGCTCCCGCAGCCGGCCCATCCGGTACCGGACCGTCTGCGGGTGCACGAACAGGTCGGCGGCGACGTCGTCGCGGCGTCCCTGGTGCAGCAGCCAGGAACGCATCGTCTCGGCCAGCCGCGCGGCGGTCGCCGCCGGGAGCGTGGCCAGCGGCGCGAGCACCTGGGCGCGCAGGTCGGCCAGCGCCTCCGGGTCGGTGTGCAGCACCAGCCGGGCCAGGTGCTGTTCGGTGTCCAGCGCGGCGCCGTCGGCGGGCGCCGGCACGCCGACGGCGAGCGCCGTCAACACCCGCCGGTACGACCGGGCCACCGCGACCCAGGGCCGGGCCGGGCCGAGCACCGCGCGGTGCCCGTGCAGCGCCGTGGCGAGCTGCCGCCGCCGCCCGCCGTGCATGTCCGGGACGAGCAGCAGCGCCCCCTCCTCGGCCCACTGCGCCCCGGGCAGCTCCTCGCCGCTCTCCAGGGTGTGCGGGGGGAGCACGGCGAGTACCCCGCGCAGGCTGCTGCGGGGCAGCACCACCACGGTCAGGGTCTGCGGCGGGGGCCACTCGGCCCGTTCGGCGCCGCGCCGCAGCACCTCCTCCGGCTCCCCGGCCAGCAGTTGCTGGGTGAGCCGGTCCAGGTCGCGCCGCCGGGCCCGGCCGACGTTGGCCAGCTCGTCGGAGTGGCCGGCGACGCTCGCGGCGGAGAGTTCGTCGATGTAGGCGAACATCAGCTCGGCGAACTCGGCGACCGTCTCGGCGGACAACCCGCTGCGCACGGTGGTGGTGGAGACCTCCCGCCAGGCCACCCGCGCCCCCACCCGGTAGGCGGCCAGCAGCGCGTCCATGCTCCGCCCCGCCCGCGCCTCCCCGGCGCCCAGCGCGTACGCGGCCTCCAGCGCCCGGTTCAGCGGGGTGCTCGGGTCGGCCGCCCCACCGGCCCGCTCGATGAGCTGGAGGAACGTGCCCAACGCGATGCGTACCGCGTTCTCGATCTTCTCGCGCATCTGGCCGGTGAGGGTGCCGGAGTAGGCGGGGACCTCGGCGGTGATGGTGGTGACGGTGTGCGCGGCGACCATCGGCAGCCGACCGCGTAACCGCGCGGCCACCTGCGCGTCGAGTTCCAGCCGGCCGCCCAGGTGGCTGGTCGCCCCCGATTCCGACATGTTGTTCCCTTCGAACAAGTTACCGCGTCCGATTCACCTTCCCCGGTCAAGATGTTATGCGAAAGTGCGAGGACCCTGGGTTCATGACCACCACCGTCCCGCACCCTGAGGCGAAGACCACCGTCCGGGACCGGCTCCTGCGGTTGGCCGAGACGGTCACCACCCCGCTGCTGCCGGAGGACTACCTCGACCTGGTCGCGCCGCTGCGCGCCGGGGCCGCCCTGCGCGGGCGGATCGTCGCCGTCGAGCCCGAGACCCCCGACGCGGCGACCCTCACCATCCGGCCCGGCCGCGACTGGCGCGGCCACACCCCCGGCCAGTACGTCCGCCTCGGCGTCGACGTCGACGGGGTACGCCAGTGGCGGGCCTACTCGCTGACCTCCGCCCCCGACCGCCCCGACCGCCTGATCAGCGTCACCGTCAAGGCCATCCCCGACGGCCGGGTCAGCAACCACCTGGTCCACCGGACCCGGGTGGGCACGGTCGTCCAGCTCGACCAGGCGCTCGGGGACTTCGTCCTGCCCGACCCGGTCCCCGCCCGGGTGCTGTTCCTCACCGCCGGCAGCGGCATCACCCCCGTGATGGGCATGCTCCGCGCCGGCGTGCACACCCGCGCCGACGTGGTCGTGCTGCACTCCGCGCCGACCCCCGACGACGTCGTGTTCGGCCCGCAGCTGCGTGCGCTGGCCGCGCAGGGCGGCATCCGGCTGGTCGAACGGCACACCGACCGGGACGGCCTGCTCGGCGTCGACGAGCTGGCCGGCCTGGTCCCCGACCACCTCGACCGGCAGACCTGGGCCTGCGGCCCGGTCGGCATGCTCGACGCGGTGCAGGAGCACTGGACGGCGGCCGGCGTCGCCGACCGGCTGCACACCGAACGGTTCCGGCCGACGGTCATCGCGCCCGGCGAGGGCGGCACCGTCACCTTCACCCGCACCGGCCTCACCCTCGCCGCCGACGGCGGCACCCCGATCCTCGACGCCGGTGAGGCCGCCGGCGCGCTGATGCCGTCCGGCTGCCGGATGGGCATCTGCTACGGCTGCGTCCTGCCGCTGCGCCAGGGCGCGGTGCGGGACCTGCGCACCGGGGAACTCACCACCGCCGTCCCCGGTGACGGCGTGCTCATCCAGACCTGCGTGTCGGCGGCGGCCGGTACCTGCGACATCGATCTCTGACCGGAGGCCGGACGTGACCGTCATCCAGCACAAGCCCGTCAACCCGATCGCCCACCTGAGCGCCGAGGACATCGAGACGCTCGGCAGGGAACTCGACGCCATCCGGGACCGGGTGCTCGCCGAGCGCGGCGCGAGCGACGCGGCCTACATCCGCAAGGTGATCAGGACCCAGCGGACCCTGGAGATGAGCAGCCGCGCGGTGCTGCTCTTCTCACTCTTCCCGCCGGCCTGGGTGGTCGGCACCGCCGGTCTGGCGGTGGCCAAGATCCTGGAGAACATGGAGATCGGCCACAACATCCTGCACGGCCAGTACGACTTCATGCGCGACCCGAAGATCCACTCCACCACCTGGGAGTGGGACCACGTCTCCCCGGCCGACCAGTGGAAGCACTCGCACAACCAGCTGCACCACACGTACACCAACGTGCTGGGCAAGGACAACGACCTCGGGTACGGCATCATGCGCGTCGACGAGGACCAGAAGTGGTACCCGATGCACCTCGGCCAGCCGCTGTGGAACTTCGTCAACGCCTGCTTCTTCGAGTACGGCATCGCCGCGTACGACCTGGAGCTGGGCCGCAACCTGCGCAAGGGCCGGCACAAGACCCCCGAGTTCCGGGCCCGGCTGCGCGCGGTCGGCCGCAAGATCCGCCGCCAGGTGCTCAAGGACTACGTCATCCACCCGCTGCTGTCCGGCCCGTCCTTCCTCACCACCCTGGCCGCGACCTTCACCGCGAACCTGATCCGCAACCTGTGGAGCCACTCGGTGATCATGTGCGGCCACTTCCCCAACGGGGTGGAGACGTTCTCCAAGACCTCGATCGAGGGCGAGACCCGGGGCGAGTGGTACCTGCGGCAGATGCTCGGCTCGGCCAACATCAGCGGCAGCCGGCTGCTGCACATCATGACCGGCAACCTGTCCTTCCAGATCGAGCACCACCTCTTCCCCGACCTGCCCAGCAAGCGCTACCAGGAGATCGCCCCGCAGGTACGGGCGCTGTTCGACAGGTACGGGCTGACCTACACCACGGGCCCACTGCCCAAGCAGGTCGCCTCCGCCTGGTGGAAGGTCATCCGGCTCTCCCTGCCCAACCGGGAGACCGCCCCGCCGGCCATCGACGAACCCCCGGCCCGGGTGCTCGCCACCTCCGGCGTCTGAGCACCGTCCGACGCCGGCCCGGCACAGCGCCCGGCCGGCGTCGGACGGTCAGCCGTCCCCGTCGACGTGGATCACCTCGGCCGCCGGGCGGCGCGGCGCCGCCGGCAGCTCCGCCGCCGGTGGCCCCCACCCCACCCGGACCACCAGGTACGGCTCGCCCACGTCGGCGAGCAGCTCCCGCATCATCCGGCGCGGCCAGGCCAGCTCGATGGTGTCGCTGATCGGGGCGGTGGACAGCCCCGCCGCGGTCGCGGTGAGCAGCAGCGCCGACAGCGCCTCGCCCCCGCGCAGCCACCCCGCCGGGTCGTCCCGGTCACCGAACAGGATCACGTACGCCGCACCCCGGTCGAAGTCGACGCCGGCGGCCAACCCGGCGGCACCGCCCGGCGCGTAGTCACGCAGCGGCACCCGACGCGGCCCCGGGCGCACCGCCGTGGCCGCCGGCACCCCGTCACCGCTGCCGGCCGGCCGGTGGGTCCACCGGTGCAGCTCCGCCCGGTAGCCGGGGTCGGCCAGCTCGGCGTCGGCCGCCCGGCCCGTCGACACGGCCAGCATCGGCATCTGGTCGGCCCGGACCACGTGCAGGTGCGCGCCCTCGGCCTCGACCGCCGCCCGCAACCCGGTCAGCACCTCGTCGGGCACCGGCCGGTCGCCGAAAGCCCGCCGGTCGGTGCGCCGCCGGGGGATCGCCTCGGTCAACCGGGCGGCGGCCAGGTCCAGCCCACCCGGCCCGGTGGCCCGCAGCCGGGCCAGCAACCCCGGGTCGGCCGGGTCGGGCAGCCGGTCGACCTCGACCCGCCACCCCGCGGCGGCCAGCGCCACCCGGGCGTGGTGCAGCACCGCGCCGCAGCTCAGGGCGAGCAACCGCCCGTCCGGGTCGGTGCTGGCCAGTTGCCGCGTCGGGTCGGCGTGCAACACCAACAGCCCCCGGGTGACCCGCCAGCGCCACGGTTGGGTGTTGAACACCGACGGCGCGTACCGGGACAGCTCGGCGGCGGCGGTCAGTTCGCGTACGGTCGGCACCGGGCCCGGCCGGGTGGACGGCGAGGTCATCGCAGACACCTCCTGGTCGCTCTGCCCCCACCCTGCGCCGCCCCGGCGGGTCGCGGACAGGGCCACAGGACCCGACCGGGCGGGCCGGTGGCCCGTCAGCAGCCGGTCCAGCGCACCGGGGTGAACCGGTCGGTGGTGGTCCAACCGACCGCCGTGCCGGTGTCGGTGACCGCCCGCGCCTGCACACCGGGGAACCCGGCGACCGCCCCCGGCAGCGGCGTCACCCCGTCGGCGTGCCACACCGCCCGCGGGCCGAGCAGCGCCCCACCGGCGGTGACGTCCTGCACCGGCTCCACCGCCGGGTCGACGACGGTGGCCTTCCCGGTGCCCAACTCCCACCGCACCGGCTGCCGCTGTCCGTCGGGGTCGTCGCCGGTGGTGCCGGCCGCCCACCCGCCCCGGGCCGCGAACACCCAGGCGTTCGACCTGCCGGGCACGGTGAGCCGGACGAACTGCCCGTCGGGGCGGCGCACCCAGCCGGCGTAGGACGACGAGCCCGCCGACACCCGGGCGGAGCCGACCACGGTGCCGTCGTCCAGCACCGTGACGGCGACCCCGTCGGGCGGGGTGTCGATCGTCTCGACCGTGCCCGGTCGGTCCACCGGCCAGCGCAACGCGATCATGCTCTCGGTCGCCTCCACCGCGCCGTACCCCACGACGTCCCCGCGTCCGTTGATCCCGGCGGCCCAGGCGCCCGAGACGCTCCCCGGGACGGGCAGGTCGGTCAGCCCGCCGTTCTGGTAGCGCCACGGCCGCTGCACCGCGGTGACGTAGGCGTTGCCGATCACCACGCCGGCGCTGTTGACGCCCACCACGTCCTCGGCCAGCGCGGTGTCCACGACGGTGACCCGGGCACCCTGCCAGAGCAGCAGCGCCGGCTCCCACACCCCGTCGGTGATCCGGGTGCCGATGCCGGCGACGTACCGCCCGGTCGGATCGACGGCCGTGGCCCGGCCGTGGGCCACCCCGGCGGGCAGGGGCAGCGGATGCAGCGCGCACAGGCGCAGGCCGTCCCGGCGTGGTCCGGCGGGGGCGGTGCCGGGCAGGCCCAGCACGGCGGTCAGCAGGCCGACGACGGCCCCGGCGAGCAGGCGGTGACGGATCATGGTGGCTCCCATCGGACGTGGTGGTGGGGGACCGCGCCCCGGCCCGCCGCGTCCGGCCCGCC
>NZ_JACGMO010000113.1:0-25999 GCF_015354745.1 Micromonospora sp. S-DT3-3-22 | reverse complement strand
TTCAGGCTCCGGCCCGCCCCTGCTCACCCGCCCCGGCGCCGGGCCAGGGATCGCCTCCGGTCGCGGCCCCGCCCCCGGCTTCCGGGCCGGCTCCCCGCCGGACCGCGATCCCCCTTCCCGGGCCGGCCCGACCGCCGGCTCCCGACCCGGCGTCGTCCCCTGCCCCGCCTCCGCCGTCAGCTCCGGCTCCCATGTCGACCCCGGCCCCGATCGGGGCTCCGGCTCCGGCTCCGGCTCCGACGTCAGCTCCGGCCCCGGCTCCCGTCCGGCCCCCGGCGGCGACACCTGTCAGCGGTTCCCGGCCGGCCGGCGGGGTGGACGCGCCGACGGTGGTGCAACCCGCACGCGTCGGCGGCGACACCCCGCCCACCACCCCGGCTGACGACCGGCCCCGCGCCGGGGAGCAGAACGGCACCGGAGGCCAGACCCGCACCGAGGACGGCAGGGAGCAGGCATGAGACGACCGGGAACCGGAACCACTCCGGCGGTACCCCGGCAGCTCGACCGCCGCGCCGCCGATCCGGGGTCGCCCCCGTCGGCCGGCCCGGTCGTCACCGACGCGGCGGGCGGCTCCGGCGAGGTACGGCGCAGCGCCCGTAACGGTGCGGTCGGGTTGGTCGGCGCGGCGGTCAACGGCGCGCTGGGTTTCCTGCTCACCGTGGTCATCGTGCGCGGCTTCGGCACCGACGGCTCCGGTGCGCTCTTCACCGCCATCGGCGTGGTCTCCATCCTGGGCGCGGTCTGCTGCGCCGGTGCGGACACGGCCCTCGTCTGGGCCCTGCCCCGCCGCCGGGTGGGTGCCGACGGTGACGCCGCCCGGCTGCTGCCGGTCGCGTTGCTGCCGGTCCTGCTGCTCACCGGGGTCGTCGCGACGGTGGGCGTGCTCACCGCCGACCTGCTCGCCCCGGTCTTCTTCGCCCGGTCGGACGGGCCGACGCTGCTGCGCCTGGCGTTCCTCGCCCTGCCCGTCACGGTGGCGATGACCGTGCTGCTCGCCGCCGTCCGGGCGGTCCGGCCGGTGACCGCCGTGGTCGGCATCCAGTACGTGCTGGTGCCGCTGGCCCGGCCCGCCCTGCTGCTGGCGACGGTCGCCACCGGTGCCGGGGTGGTCGTCGGCTTCGGCGGTTGGTTGCTGCCGGTGGCGTTGGCCGTGGTCGCCGCCGCCGTCCTGCTGCTGCGGCCCCTCGGCCTGCTCGCCGGGGCGCGGCTACGCCCGGACGGCGCGGACTGGCGTACCCTCTGGGGCTTCGCGTTGCCCCGGGCGGTGTCGGCGGCCATCGACGCGAGCAGCATGTGGGTCGGCGTGCTGCTCACCTCGGCGCTGGCCGGCGCGGACGAGTCGGGCGTCTTCGGCGCGGTCGGCCGGTACGCCCTGGCCGGACTGCTGATCATGCAGGGGTTGCGGGTCGCCGTCGCGCCCCAGTTGTCCCGGCTGCTCGGGCAGGGGCGCACCGCCGACGCGGCACTGGTCTACCGGCGGGTCACCGTCGTGATCATCCTGCTGTCCTGGCCGGTGTACCTGCTGCTGGCGGTGTTCGCGCCCGGGTTCCTCAGCCTCTTCGGCGACGGGTTCACCGTCGGGGCCGCCCCGCTGGCGGTGCTCGCCGGGGCGATGCTGGTCAACTCGGGGGTGGGCATCGTGCAGACGATGCTGCTGATGAGCGGCAACAGCGCCCGGCACCTCCAGGCCACCCTGGTCGGGCTGGCGCTCACCGTCGGGCTGGGCTTCCTGCTCATCCCCGACCACGGGGCGCTCGGCGCGGCGTACGCCTGGACGGCCGGCGTGGTCGCCGAGAACGTGCTGGCCGCGCTGGCCGCCCGGGTGGCGATCGGCGAGCCGCTGCTCACCCGTTCGGTGGGCTGGGCGGCGGTCGGGGCCGGCGGCGGCGCGGCCGTGGTGGCGGTGCTCAGCGCGCTGGTCGCCGGCCGGGGCGTGGCCGGTCTGGCACTGGCCCTGGTGGTGCTGGCGGTCGTCGCCGCCGGGCTGCTGCTGGACCGGCGGGTCCGGCGTACGGTCCGGGCCGCCGTGACGATGCTCAGGCCGAGACCGGCGTGACGAGAGGGAGACGATGACGATCCGCGACCGCCTCAAGGGTGTGGTCCCCCACCAGGTCACCCACCAGGTGCGCAGCTCGCTGGTCAGGTACGGCGAACGCACCAGCGACCGCCGGCCGCTGCCGGACTTCCTGATCACCGGCACCAAGCGGGGCGGCACCACCTCGCTGTGGCGTTACCTGCTGGCGCACCCCCTGGTGCCCCGGCTCTTCCCGGCCTGGAACACCAAGACCTCGCACTACTTCGAGGAGAACTGGGGCCGGGGCGAGGCGTGGTACCGGTCGCACTTCCCGACGGTGCGGCACCGGCAGGCCCTGGAACGCCGGCACGGTGGGCCGGTACGCGTCGGCGAGGCCGCACCGCTGTACATGTTCCACCCGCTCGTGGCGCAACGGGTCGCCGAGCTGATGCCCGACGTCCGGTTGATCTTCCTGCTCCGCGACCCGGTGGAACGGGCGTACTCGCACTGGAAGGAGCGGCGGACCGAGGGGAAGGAGCCGCTGGACTTCGCCGAGGCGCTGGCCCGCGAGGAGGAACGGACGGCGGGGGAGCGGGAGAAGCTGATCGCCGACCCGACGTACTTCAGCGAGGCGTACGACTGGTACACCTACCGGGCCCGGGGCCGTTACCTGGAACACCTGACCCCGTGGCTGGACCGGTTCGACCGCTCCCAGCGGCTGATCCTGCCCAGCGAGACGCTGTACGCCGAGCCGGCCGCCACGTACGCCCGGGTGCTGGACTTCCTCGGCCTGCCCCCGCACCGGCTCGCCGCGTACGAGGCGCACAACCACCGGCGCAGCAGCGCCATGCCGGAGCAGGTCCGGGCCGAGTTGAGTGCCCACTTCGCCCCGCACAACGCGGCACTGGAACAGCGGCTGGGGATGCGCTTCGACTGGTCGTGATCGTGCCGGTGCCCTGCCGGGTGGACCTCGCCGTCCGCAGGGCGGGACGGGCCGGACACGGTGCCGGCGACGGCACCGCTCGTGACAGACTGACCGTCGTGTTGCGTTGGCTGACTGCAGGTGAATCGCATGGTCCGGCTCTGGTGGCGTTGTTGGAGGGGGTTCCCGCTGGGGTGGCGGTGAGCACTGGTGACATCGTTGGTGAGTTGGCTCGGCGTCGGCTCGGTTATGGGCGGGGTGCCCGGATGGCGTTCGAGCGGGACGAGGTCGAGGTCGTCGGTGGCCTGCGGCACGGCGTCACCCTGGGCAGCCCGGTCGCGATCCGGGTGGGCAACTCGGAGTGGCCGAAGTGGCAGACGGTGATGGCCGCCGACCCGGTCGACCCGGACGAGCTGGCCAGCCAGGCCCGGAACGCCCCGCTGACCCGTCCCCGGCCCGGCCATGCCGACCTGGCCGGCATGCAGAAGTACGGGCACACCGACGCCCGGCCGATCCTGGAGCGGGCCAGCGCCCGGGAGACCGCCGCCCGGGTGGCCGTGGGCACCGTGGCGAAGGCCCTGGTCAAGCAGTCCCTCGGCATCGAGATCGTGTCGCACGTGGTGGAGCTCGGCTCGGTGGCCGCGAAGCCGGGGCTACGGCCGATGCCCGAGGACGCCCAGCGGATCGACGCGGACCCGTTGCGCTGCCTCGACCCGGAGGCCAGTGCCCGGATGGTCGCCGAGGTCGACGCCGCGAAGAAGGCCGCCGACACCCTCGGTGGCGTGGTCGAGGTGCTGGCGTACGGCGTGCCGCCGGGCCTGGGCAGCCATGTGCAGTGGGACCGCAAGCTCGACGCCCGGCTGGCGACCGCGTTGATGTCCATCCAGGCGATCAAGGGCGTCGAGATCGGGGACGGGTGGTTGCAGGCGCGGTCCCGGGGTTCCGAGGCGCACGACGAGATCATGCCGACCGCGACGGGCGTGCGTCGGGTGACGGATCGGGCGGGTGGTCTGGAGGGTGGGATCACCACGGGTGAGCCGGTGCGGGTGCGGGCGGCGATGAAGCCGATCTCGTCGTTGAACCGGGCGTTGGCCACGGTGGATGTGACCACGGGGGAGCCGGCGACGGCGATCAACCAGCGGTCGGATGTGTGTGCGGTTCCTGCCGCGGCGGTGGTCGCGGAGGCGATGGTGGCGTTGGTGCTCGCCGAGGCCACCATGGAGAAGTTCGGCGGCGACTCGGTGGTCGAGATCCGCCGCAACCTCGCCGGCTACCTCGACGCGCTGATCATCCGGTGAGCGCCGGTCGCCAAGAAGGGCTGGCTCGGGTGAGGGCGAGGAGTGCAGCGCAGCGGAGCCCCGCAGCCGCGAACGAAAGGCCGGTCCGGTGACGAAGCCTGTCTGCGTGCTGGTCGGGGCCCCCGGCTCCGGCAAGAGCACCGTCGGTGCGGAGCTGGCCACCCTGCTCGGGTTGGCGTTCCGGGACACCGACACGGACATCGAGCAGATGGCCGGCAAGCCGATCCCGGAGATCTTCATCGACGAGGGTGAGGCGCATTTCCGGGCGTTGGAGCGGGCCGCGGTGCTGGCGGCGGTGACCTCCCACGCCGGGGTGCTCGCCCTCGGCGGCGGCGCGGTCCTCGCCGAGGAGAACCGGGCCGCGCTGATCGGGCACACGGTGGTGCACCTGTCGGTCGAGTTGACCGACGCGGTGAAGCGGGTCGGGCTCGGTGCCGGCCGGCCGTTGCTGTCGGTCAACCCGCGCGCCACCCTCAAGCACCTGATGGATCAGCGTCGGCCGCTCTACGCGGAGGTCGCGACGGCGACGGTGGTCACCGACGGCCGTGCGCCGGAGGAGATCGCCGCCGAGATCGTCACCCTGCTCAGGCCCTGACCACGTCCACCCGCCGCGTCGGGGCCGCCCGGTTCCGGCGGGGCGCGGGTCGCCAGGTGACCAGCAGGGCCAGGGCGAGCAGGATCTCGGCCAGGTCGCCGACGTAGTACATCAAGGTTGCCGCCGCCCGTAGCTGGGCGGCCGGCGCGGCGGCGTCGACCAGGCCGGCGTACATCAGCTGGGCGAGGGTGGCGTGGGCGGCGACGGACAGGCCCAGCACCACCAGGCGTACCGGTACGGCGGGCCGGTGTGGCCCGGGGTCGGGGCCGGCGATCGCCCAGGTGAAGGCGTACCCGCTGACCAGGAAGTGCAGCAGCAGCACCGGGTGCAGGCCGGGATGGGTCAGGGCGGCCCGGTACAGCGGTGTCAGGTGCAGCAGGTAGAGGCCCCCGGCGGTGAGCAGCAACCCGGTGACGGGATGGCTGGCGACCGTAACGGCGGGCCGGCGCAGCAGCCGTAGGGCGGCCCGGCCGGTGCGGGGCGGAACGGTGCGCAGGGCCAGCGTGCCGGGTGTGCCGAGCACCAGCCCGAGCGGCGCGAGCATGCCGACCAGCAGGTGCTGCCACATGTGCCCGACCAGGTCGTGCGCGGGCAGCAGCAGGGCCACCGCGAGCAGCGCGGTGCCCGCGCCGAAGCTGGCGGTCCGCCAGTGGCTCCACCCGGCCCGCCCCGGGTCGCGTCGGCGCAGCGCGGCGGCCAGATAACCCCAGAACACCACCGGGGGTACGAGCAGCAGCAGCCCGATCCCGCCGCCGTGCGCCCCGGTCATCGCCGTGCGGCGCAGGTGTCCACGGCCGTGGCCCGGCGCTGCACCGCCCAGCCGAGGGCCACCAGCGCCGCTCCGAGCAGCAGGAAGCCGACGTCCCAGGCGGTCCGGTGCGGGCCGCCGTGCACGTGGTGGATGCCGAGCAGGTGGTGGTCGACGATCCCCTCGACCAGGTTGAACAGCCCCCACCCGACCAGCGCCCAGCCCCAGAGCTTGCCGGAGCGCCACAGCCGGCCCCGGGAGCGGGTGACCCGGGAGTAGAGCAGGGCCAGCCCGGTGAGCACCGCCACCCAGGTCACCACGTGGAACAGCCCGTCCCACAGGGTGTTCATCTGCAACCCGGGCACGGTGTCCACCGGGTACGCCCTTATTCCGACGTTGTCGCTGCCGGTGCTGCTGAGCATGTGGTGCCACTGGAGCACCTGGTGCAGGACGATGCCGTCGACGAAGCCGCCGAGGCCGACGCCGAGGATGGTGGCCGGGAGCCGGATGTCCGCGCCGTCGATGGTGGTGCTGCCCATGGGGTCCCTCCACGTTCGGGTCGGTCCCGTCCCCGGTGCCCGGGTCCCGTAGGGCTAAACGCCGGCCCGGTCGTCCGGTCACGCCGGGCGGGCCGCCATCAGGTGGACAGTCCCCGTGCCGGGGCGGGGGCTGGACTAGGCTGCCGGCGATGGACGAGGTGACCCGGATTCCGGTCGGCGGCGAGCGGCCGTACGACGTACTGGTCGGGCGGGGCCTGTTGGCCGAGCTGCCCGCGTTGCTGCCCGACGCGACCCGGGCGGCGGTGCTGTACGCGCCGCCCCTGCGGGCGTTGGCCGAGGAGATCGGCGAGCGGTTGGCCGGTGCGGGGATCACCCCGCTGGCGATCGAGGTGCCCGACGCCGAGGCGGGCAAGCGGGTCGAGGTGGCCGCCGACTGCTGGGAGCGGCTCGGCGCGGCCGGCTTCACCCGTACCGATGCGGTGGTCGGGGTGGGCGGCGGCGCGGTGACCGACCTGGCCGGCTTCGTCGCGGCCTGCTGGTTGCGCGGGGTGCGGTGGGTGCCGGTGGCGACCTCGCTGCTCGGCATGGTCGACGCCGCCGTCGGCGGCAAGACCGGGGTGAACACGGCGGCCGGCAAGAACCTGGTGGGGTCCTTCCACCCGCCGGTCGGGGTGCTGGCCGACCTGGGCACGCTGGACAGCCTCCCGCCGGCCGACCTGGCCGCCGGGCTGGCCGAGGTGGTCAAGTGCGGCTTCATCGCCGACCCGGTGATCCTGGACCTGGTCGAGGCGGACCCGACGGCCGCCGTCGACCCGACGGGCCCGGTGGCCCGGGAGCTGATCGAGCGGGCGATCCGGGTGAAGGCCGACGTGGTCTCCGGTGACCTGCGCGAGTCGGGTGTGCGGGAGGTGCTCAACTACGGGCACACGCTGGCGCACGCGATCGAGAAGGTCGAGGGGTACCGCTGGCGGCACGGGCACGCGGTCTCCGTCGGCACCGTCTACGCCGGCACCCTCGCCCGGTTGGCCGGCCGGCTCGACGCGGCGACCGCCGAGCGGCACCGCCGCGTGCTGTCGGCGCTGGACCTGCCGACCAGCTACCCGGCGGACGCCTGGCCGGCCCTGCTGGCGGCGATGCGGGTGGACAAGAAGGCGCGGGGGAGCCGGTTGCGGTTCGTGGTGCTCGACGGGCTGGCCCGCCCGGCGATCCTGGACGGCCCGGACGACGAGCTGCTGCACGCCGCCTACCGGGAGGTGAGCCGGTGACCGGCCCCGACACCCCCCGGGTGTACGTGCTCAACGGGCCGAACCTGGGCCGGCTGGGCACCCGCCAGGTCGACGTGTACGGGGTGACCAGCTACGCCGACCTGGTGACGCTCTGCGTCGAGACGGGCCGCGAGCTGGGGTTGGACGTGGTGGTCCGGCAGACCGACGCGGAACACGAGCTGATCGGCTGGCTGCACGGGGCGGCGGACGAGGGTGCGGCGGTGGTGCTCAACCCGGCGGCCTGGTCGCACTATTCGATCGCGGTCCGCGACGCCTGCGCGTTGCTGCGTGCGCCCCTGGTCGAGGTGCACATCTCCAACATCCACGCCCGGGAGGAGTTCCGGCACCACTCGGTGGTGTCGGCGGTGGCCACCGGGGTGATCTGCGGTCTGGGCGTGGACGGCTACCGGCTCGCGCTGCGGCACCTCGCCTCCCGGCTCGGCGGGGCCGACTGACCGCGCCGTTCGTTACTCTGCGTGACGAGCGGGGTGGCCCGTGGGGGGTCGGCCGGACCCCGGTCGACGGCCCCGCCGCCGATTAGACGCAGCTAGTAGACTTGTCAGGTCTGTCCGCCAATTGATGATCAAGGCAGGAAATGGCATCCACCAACGACCTCAAGAACGGCCTGGTACTCAACCTCGACGGGGAGCTGTGGTCCGTCGTCGAGTTCCAGCACGTCAAGCCCGGTAAGGGTGGGGCGTTCGTCCGCACGACGCTGAAGAACGTGCTGTCCGGCAAGGTCGTCGACAAGACCTTCAACGCGGGCACCAAGGTCGAGACCGCCACCGTCGACAAGCGCACCATGCAGTATCTCTACGCCGACGGTGAGGACTTCGTCTTCATGGATCTGGAGACGTTCGACCAGATCACCGTCCCCGGCGGCACCGTCGGCGAGGCCGCCAACTACCTCCTCCCCGAGGCCGAGGCGACCGTCGCCACCCACGAGGGTGTGCCGCTCTACATCGAGCTGCCCACCAGCGTGGTGCTCCAGGTCACCTACACCGAGCCGGGTCTGCAGGGCGACCGGTCGACCGGCGGCAACAAGCCGGCCACCGTCGAGACCGGCGCGACCGTGCAGGTGCCGCTGTTCATCACCACCGACGAGAAGATCAAGGTCGACACCCGCGACGGCCGTTACCTCGGCCGCGCCTGATGGCCGAGGGCGCCAAGCAGCAGATGCCGGCGCGCCGCAAGGCGCGTAAGCGGGCGCTGGACGTGCTCTTCGAGGCCGACCTGCGGGACCGGCCCCCGGTCGAGGTGCTCGCCGGCTACATCGAGCGGATCGAGAAGCCGCGTCCGGAGCACCTGGACTACGCGATCGGTCTGGTCGAGGGGGTCGCCGGGCACCTCGACCGGATCGACGAGGTGATCGCCAGCTACGCCGAGGGCTGGACCCTGGACCGGATGCCGGCGGTCGACCGCAACCTGGCCCGGATCGCCGTCTACGAGCTGCTCTACGTCGACGAGATCGACGACGCGGTGGCGATCAGCGAGGCGGTGGAGCTGGCCCGGCAGATGTCCACCGACGATTCGCCGCGTTTCCTCAACGGCATCCTCGGCCGGATCGCCGAGTACGCCACCCGCTGAGCGTGGCCGTGCGTGGCGCGGGCGGGACCTGCACGCTGTGACGAGAAGGGCCCGTGCCGGACGGCACGGGCCCTTCTCGTTGCGCGACCGCGGATCAGGAGGCGAAGAACGCCCGCGGGTCGGCGACCAGCACACCGTGCTCGGTGAGCCGTTCGATCAGACCGGAGGGCGAGGCGTCGTAGACGATCGCCAGGGCGCGCAGGTCGTCGGCGCGGATGGAGAGCACCCGGCCGTTGTAGTCGCCACGCTGCTGCTGGATGGCGCGGGCGTAGCGGGCGACGTAGGCGAGGTCCTCGGAGGCCTCGTCGTACAGCCGCTCCAGGTCGAGGACGATCTTGCTGGTGGGCTCGTGCCGTACCCCGCTGCCGTCGGGCAACAGCTCCGAGACGGGAACGCGGTAGAAGTCGGCCAGCTCCGCCAGTCGGGACACGGTGACGGCCCGGTCGCCGCGCTCGTACGAGCCGACCACCACCGCCTTCCAGCGTCCGTTCGACTTCTCCTCCACCCCCTGCAGGGACAGGCCCTGCTGCTGGCGGATGGAGCGCAGACGGGCGCCCAGCGACTTGGCGTATTCAGAGGGCATTCGGACACTCCCAGTGCTGTGCTTTGGGGTTCTCCCCGCGATCGCTACGGAGCGTGACGGTACGGGGATTGCGACACGTGGTCAAGTGCTCGTGACATTCCCATCGGAGATAGCGGGTGAGTTGTCCGTATTTCACCGTCCTGATCCGGGGATCAGTGGGTCGCGGTGAACGGCCAGGTGACCGCTGGTAACGTGGCCGCCAGCCCCGGTCGGGCCCCCACGACCCGACCGGACACCCCCGACATCCTTTAACGACCCGTCCCGTGAGGCGGGGAAGGAGGTCCGCCGTGGCCTGCCCACCGGCTGCCGACCCGTCGCCCGAGCGGCAACCCTCGGTGAAGGTGATCCTCGCCAGCGCCGACGTCCAGCGCGTCGTCGACCGGATCGCCCACCAAATCCTGGAGAAGACCCAGGGCGCCGCCGACACCGTGCTGCTGGGCATCCCCACCCGGGGCGCCCCGCTGGCCCGGCGGCTCGCCGCCCGGATCAGCACCTTCGAGGACGTCGACGTCCCCGTCGGGGTGCTCGACATCACCCTCTACCGCGACGACCTGCGCCGGCACGCCACCCGCGCGGTCGGCCCGACCCAGCTGCCCCCCGGCGGCATCGACGGCAAGCGGGTCGTCCTCGTCGACGACGTGCTCTTCTCCGGCCGTACCGTCCGGGCCGCCCTGGACGCCCTCAACGACGTCGGCCGGCCCGCCTCGGTGCAGCTCGCCGTGCTGGTCGACCGGGGGCACCGGGAGCTGCCGATCCGCGCCGACTACGTCGGCAAGAACATCCCGACCGCGCTCGCCGAGAGCGTCAAGGTCACCCTCGTCGAGACCGACGGCGCCGACGAGGTACGGCTCTGCGGGGGGACCCGGTGAACCCGACCCGACGCCACCCGGCAGGCCCGAACGAGAGGCGGCCCCGCTCATGATCAGACACCTGCTCTCCGGGGGCGACCTGGACGCCGGCACCGCCACCGAGATCCTCGACACCGCCGCCGAGATGGCCACGGTCGCCGGCCGGGAGGTCAAGAAGCTGCCGGCGCTGCGCGGCCGGACGGTGGTGAACCTGTTCTACGAGGACTCCACCCGGACCCGGATCTCGTTCGAGGCCGCCGCCAAGCGGCTCAGCGCCGACGTGATCAACTTTTCCGCCAAGGGTTCCAGCGTCACCAAGGGCGAGAGCCTGAAGGACACCGCGCTGACCCTCCAGGCGATGGGGGCCGACGCGGTGGTCGTCCGGCACCCCGCCTCCGGGGCCCCGCACCGGCTGGCGAACTGGGTGGACGGCTCGGTGGTCAACGCCGGTGACGGCACCCACGAGCACCCGACGCAGGCGCTGCTCGACGCGTACACCATGCGGGCCCGGCTGGGCCGGCTCGCCGGCCTGCACGTGGCGATCGTCGGTGACGTGCTGCACTCCCGGGTGGCCCGCTCCAACGTGCTGCTGCTGAGCACCCTCGGCGCCAAGGTCACCCTGGTCGGCCCGCCGACGCTGATCCCGGTCGACTGGGCCGCCCGCGCGGGCGTCGGGTCCGCGGCGACCGACGCCGACCCCGGCACCGACGTCTGCTACGACCTCGACGCGGTGCTGCCCGGGGTGGACGTGGTGATGATGCTGCGGGTGCAGCGGGAACGGATGAACGACTCCTACTTCCCCTCGGCCCGCGAGTACGCCCGCCGCTACGGGCTGGACGGCCCACGCCTGCGCCGGCTGCCCGAGCACGCGATCGTCATGCACCCCGGGCCGATGAACCGGGGGATGGAGATCACCCCCGAGGTCGCCGACTCGCCCCGCTCCACCATCGTCGAACAGGTCGCCAACGGGGTCTCCGTGCGGATGGCCGTGCTCTACCTGCTGCTCGGAGGGAACAACCGGTGACCGCGTACCTGATCAAGAACGTGAGCGTCGTCGGCGGCGCGCCGACCGACCTGCTGATCCGCGACGGCGTCGTGGCCGAGACCGGCTCCGGGCTGGACGCGCCGGACGCCGCCGTCGTCGACGGCACCGGGCTGGTCGCCCTGCCCGGCCTGGTCGACCTGCACACCCACCTGCGGGAGCCCGGCCGGGAGGACGCCGAGACCGTGGAGTCCGGCTCCCGGGCGGCGGCGCTCGGCGGCTACACCGCGGTCTGCGCGATGGCGAACACCTCGCCGGTCGCCGACACCGCCGGCGTGGTCGAGCAGGTGTGGCGGCTCGGCCGGCAGGCCGGGCTGGTCGACGTGCAGCCGATCGGCGCGGTCACCGTCGGCCTGGCCGGCGAGCGGCTCGCCGAACTGGGCGCGATGGCCGACTCGCCGGCCCGGGTGCGGATCTTCTCCGACGACGGGCACTGCGTCGCCGACCCCAAGCTGATGCGCCGGGCCCTGGAGTACGTCAAGGCGTTCGACGGGATCATCGCCCAGCACGCGGAGGAGCCCCGGCTCACCGAGGGCGCGCAGATGCACGAGGGTGAGGTCTCCACCCGGCTCGGGCTGACCGGCTGGCCGGCCGTCGCCGAGGAGGCGATCATCGCCCGGGACGTGCTGCTCGCCGAGCACGTCGGCAGCCGGCTGCACGTCTGCCACGTCTCCACCGCCGGCAGCGTCGAGGTGCTGCGCCAGGCCAAGGCGCGTGGGGTACGGGTCACCGCCGAGGTCACCCCGCACCACCTGCTGCTCACCGACGAGGTGGTGGCCGGGCGCGGCGCGCTGGCCAGCCCCGGGCTCGGGGCCGACTGGAGCCCGACGGCCAGCTACGACCCGGTGTTCAAGGTCAACCCGCCGCTGCGCACCGGCACCGACGTCGCCGCGCTGCGGGCCGCGCTCGCCGAGGGCGTCATCGACGTCGTCGCCACCGACCACGCCCCGCACGCCGTGGAGGACAAGGAGTGCGAGTGGGCGTACGCCCGGCCGGGCATGCTCGGCCTGGAGACGGCGCTGTCCATCGCCCTCGACGTGCTCGGCCCCCGGTGGGACCTGATCGCCGACCGGATGTCGCGGACCCCGGCCCGGATCGCCGGCCTCGCCGGTCACGGCCTCGACCCGGCGCCCGGGGTGCCGGCGAACCTGACCCTGGTCGACCCGGCCGCCCGTCGGGTGGTCGAGCCCGCGGAACTGGCCAGCCGCAGTCGCAACACCCCGTACGCCCGCATGACGCTGCCGGGTCGCATCGTGGCGACCTTCCTGCGCGGCGAGCCGACGGTCCTGGACGGAAAGGCTGTCAAGTGATTCGAGCGAGGAACGTAGCGAAGCGGAGTCCCGCAGTCCGGATCGGAGGGCAGGGCCGGTGATTCGAGCGACGAACAAGCGTAGGTCCGCGATCCTCGTGCTGGAGGACGGGCGCACCTTCCACGGTGAGTCGTACGGCAGTGTCGGGGAGACCTTCGGCGAGGCGGTCTTCAACACCGGCATGACCGGCTACCAGGAGACCCTGACCGACCCGTCCTACCACCGGCAGGTGGTGGTGCAGACCGCCCCGCACATCGGCAACACCGGGGTGAACACCGAGGACGACGAGTCCGACCGGATCTGGGTCGCCGGGTACGTGGTCCGTGACCCGGCCCGGATCGGCTCCAACTGGCGGGCCACCGGCGGGCTGGAGGACCGGCTCGGCGTGGAGGGCGTGGTCGGCATCGCCGGGGTGGACACCCGGGCGCTCACCCGGCACCTGCGTGAGCGTGGCGCGATGCGGGTCGGCATCTCCAGCGTCGAGGACGACCCGCGCGCCCTGCTGGAACGGGTGCGGGAGTCCCCGCAGATGGTCGGCGCGGACCTGTCCGCCGAGGTGAGCACCGCCGCGCCGTACGTGGTCGAGGCGGAGGGCGAGCACCGGTACACCGTCGCCGCGCTGGACCTGGGCATCAAGCGCAACGTGCCGCGGCGGCTGGCCGCCCGGGGGGTCACCACCCACGTGCTGCCCGCCGGGTCCACCATCGACGACCTGCTGGCCACCGGCGCGGACGCGGTCTTCTTCTCGCCCGGCCCGGGTGACCCGGCCACCGCCGACGGGCCGGTGGCGCTGGCCCGGGAGGTGCTGAGCCGGCGGATTCCGCTGTTCGGCATCTGCTTCGGCAGTCAGATCCTCGGCCGGGCGCTCGGGTTCGGCACCTACAAGCTGGGCTACGGCCACCGGGGCATCAACCAGCCGGTGCTCGACCGGGCCACCGGCAAGGTCGAGGTGACCAGCCACAACCACGGTTTCGCGGTGGCCTGGCCGGGCCACGGCGACGGGCCGGCCGGCGCGGTCGTCCCCGACCAGGTCATCGACACCGAGTTCGGCGGCGTGCGGGTGTCGCACGTCTGCCTCAACGACAACGTCGTCGAGGGGCTGCGGGCCGTGGACGTGCCCGCCTTCACCGTCCAGTACCACCCGGAGGCGGCAGCCGGCCCGCACGACGCCGACTACCTCTTCGACCGTTTCGCCGAGCTGATCGAGGGCCGTGGCCCGGACGGGCAGCCCGGCGCGGGCCGGAACCACAGCGAGGGGCGCACGAATGCCTAAGCGCGACGATCTCAAGCACATCCTGGTGATCGGCTCCGGGCCGATCGTGATCGGGCAGGCCTGCGAGTTCGACTACTCGGGCACCCAGGCCTGCCGGGTGCTGCGCAGCGAGGGGATCCGGGTCAGCCTGGTCAACTCCAACCCGGCGACCATCATGACCGACCCGGAGTTCGCCGACGCCACCTACGTCGAGCCGATCACCCCGGAGTTCGTCGAGCTGGTCATCGCGAAGGAGCGGCCGGACGCGCTGCTGCCCACCCTGGGCGGGCAGACCGCGTTGAACACGGCGGTCGCCCTGCACGCCGCCGGGGTGCTCGACAAGTACGGCGTCGAGCTGATCGGCGCGAACATCGAGGCGATCAACCGGGGTGAGGACCGCCAGCTGTTCAAGGAGATCGTCGCGAAGGCCGGCGTACGGCTGGGGCTGCCCGACCCGGACGCGCTGGTGCCCCGCTCGCGGGTCTGCCACTCGATGGACGAGGTCCGCGCGACGGTCGCCGAGCTGGGCCTGCCGGTGGTGATCCGGCCGTCGTTCACGATGGGCGGCCTGGGTTCCGGCATGGCGCACACCGACGAGGACCTGGACCGCATCGCCGGGGCCGGCCTGGCCGCCAGCCCGGTGCACGAGGTGCTCATCGAGGAGAGCGTGCTCGGCTGGAAGGAGTACGAGCTCGAACTGATGCGCGACCGGCACGACAACGTGGTGGTGGTCTGCTCGATCGAGAACGTCGACCCGATGGGCGTGCACACCGGCGACAGCGTCACCGTCGCCCCGGCGATGACGCTCACCGACCGGGAGTACCAGAACCTGCGGGACCTGGGCATCGCGGTGCTGCGCGAGGTCGGGGTGGACACCGGTGGCTGCAACATCCAGTTCGCGGTGAACCCGGCCGACGGCCGGATCGTGGTGATCGAGATGAACCCCCGGGTGTCCCGGTCGTCGGCGTTGGCGTCGAAGGCCACCGGCTTCCCGATCGCCAAGATCGCCGCGAAGCTGGCGATCGGCTACACCCTCGACGAGATCCCCAACGACATCACGCGCAAGACGCCGGCCGCGTTCGAGCCGACGCTGGACTACGTGGTGGTGAAGATCCCCCGGTTCGCGTTCGAGAAGTTCCCCGGCGCCGACCCGGAGCTGACCACCACGATGAAGTCGGTAGGCGAGGCGATGAGCCTGGGCCGGAACTTCACCGAGGCGCTCAACAAGGCGATGCGGTCGATGGAGACGTCGGCGGCGGGGTTCTGGACCCGGCCGGACCCGCAGGACGCGACGAGGGAGAACACCCTCGCCGCGCTGGGGATGCCGCACGACGGCCGGCTCTACACCGTCGAGCGGGCGCTGCGGCTGGGCGCGTCGGTCGCCGAGGTGTCGGCGGCCTCCGGCGGGATCGACCCGTGGTTCCTGGACCAGATCGCCGGCCTGGTCGAGTTGCGGGCCGAGATCGTGGCCGCCCCGGTGCTCGACGCCGGGCTGCTGCGCCGGGCCAAGCGCGCCGGGCTGTCCGACCGGCAGCTCGCCGCGCTGCGCCCGGAACTGGCCGCCGAGGACGGGGTACGCACCCTGCGGCACCGGCTCGACGTGCGGCCGGTCTACAAGACGGTGGACACCTGCGCCGCCGAGTTCGAGGCGACCACCCCGTACCACTACTCGACGTACGACGAGGAGACCGAGGTCGCCGCGTCGGACCGGCCCAAGGTGCTGATCCTGGGGTCCGGGCCGAACCGGATCGGCCAGGGCATCGAGTTCGACTACTCCTGCGTGCACGCCGTCCAGGCGTTGCGGGCCGCCCCGCGCGGCACGGCGGGCGCGGTCGCGGCGGACGCGGCCGGTTCCGTCGGCTACGAGACCGTGATGGTCAACTGCAACCCGGAGACCGTCTCCACCGACTACGACACCGCCGACCGGCTCTACTTCGAGCCGCTGACCTTCGAGGACGTGCTGGAGGTCTGGCACGCCGAGGACTCGTCCGGCCGGGCGGCCGGCGGCCCCGGCGTGGTCGGGGTGATCGTGCAGCTCGGCGGGCAGACCCCGCTGGGGCTGGCGCAGCGGCTCAAGGACGCCGGCGTGCCGGTGGTGGGCACCTCCCCGGAGTCGATCCACCTGGCCGAGGAGCGCGGCGCGTTCGGGGCGCTGCTGGCCCGCGCCGGCCTGCGTGCCCCGGCGCACGGCACGGCCACCTCGTACGACGAGGCGAAGGCGATCGCCGACGAGATCGGCTACCCGGTGCTGGTGCGCCCGTCGTACGTGCTCGGCGGGCGGGGCATGGAGATCGTCTACGACGACGCCACGCTGCGCGACTACATCGGGCGGGCCACCGACATCTCCCCGGACCACCCGGTGCTGGTCGACCGGTTCCTCGACGACGCCATCGAGATCGACGTGGACGCGCTCTGCGACGCCGACGGCGAGGTCTACCTCGGTGGGGTGATGGAGCACATCGAGGAGGCCGGCATCCATTCCGGCGACTCGTCGTGCGCGCTGCCGCCGATCACGCTGGCCGGCTCGCACCTGACCGAGGTGCGCCGCTACACCGAGGCGATCGCCCGGGGCGTGGGGGTGCGCGGGCTGCTCAACGTCCAGTACGCCCTCAAGGACGACATGCTGTACGTGCTGGAGGCGAACCCGCGGGCGTCCCGGACGGTCCCGTTCGTCTCGAAGGCCACCGCCGTGCCGCTGGCCAAGGCGGCGGCCCGGATCGCCCTCGGCGCGACCATCGCCGAGCTGCGCGCCGAGGGGCTGCTCCCGGCGACCGGCGACGGTGGCGAGCTGCCGCCGGACGCCCCGATCGCGGTGAAGGAGGCGGTGCTGCCGTTCAAGCGGTTCCGCACCCCGGCCGGCAAGGGCGTCGACTCGCTGCTCGGCCCGGAGATGAAGTCCACCGGCGAGGTGATGGGCATCGACACCAGTTTCGGCCACGCGTTCGCCAAGAGCCAGTCCGCCGCGTACGGGTCGCTGCCGACCACCGGGAAGATCTTCGTCTCGGTGGCGAACCGGGACAAGCGGGCCATGATCTTCCCGATCAAGCGGCTGGCCGACCTGGGCTTCGCGATCGTCGCCACCACGGGTACCGCCGAGCTGCTGCGCCGGCACGGCATCGCCTGTGAGCAGATCCGCAAGCACTACCAGAGCGGCGAGGGCGCGGACGCGGTGTCGATGATCCTCGCCGGGGACGTGGCGCTGGTGGTGAACACCCCGCAGGGGTCGGGCGCGAGCGCCCGCTCGGACGGGTACGAGATCCGCAGCGCCGCCGTGACGGCCGACATCCCGTGCATCACCACGGTGCCGGGGGTGGCGGCGGCGGTGATGGGCATCGAGGCCCGTATCCGGGGCGACATGCGGGTGCGTCCCCTCCAGGAGCTCCACGCCGCCCTCCGGGCCGCCCAGTGACCCGGCCCGCGCCGCCCCCTGCCGTGCGTCCGCTGCCCGCCCCGCGTTCGGTGATCAAGAGGTTTCGGTCAGCGAACGGCGGGTGCGGTGACGCGAACCTCTTGATCACCGACGAGAGCGTCGGCCGGGAGGGAACGTGATGTTCGAGCGCGGCGTACGGCGGGCGCTGTTCCGGATCGGGGGCGGCGACGCGGAGGCGGCGCACGACTGGACGCTGCGGCGGTTGGCGACCCTGTCCCGGCGGCCGGCGGCGCTGGCGCTGCTGCGGGCCCGCAACCTGCACCGGGCGCCCCGGACGGTGTTCGGGGTGCGGTTCCCCAACCCGGTGGGCCTGGCGGCGGGGATGGACAAGAACGGGGTGGCCCTGCCGGCCTGGCCGGCGCTCGGGTTCGGCTTCGTCGAGGTGGGCACGGTCACCGCGCACGCCCAGCCGGGCAACCCCCGGCCCCGGCTGTTCCGGCTGCCCGACAGCGCCGCCGTGATCAACCGGATGGGCTTCAACAACGCCGGGGCGCAGGCGCTGGCCGACCGGCTGGCCGCCGCGCCCCGCCCGCTGGGGGTGCCGCTGGGCATCTCGCTGGGCAAGTCCAAGGTGACCCCGCTGGAGGACGCGGTCGAGGACTACCTCACCTCCTACCGGGCGTTGCGCGGGTACGGCGACTACTTCGCGGTCAACGTCTCCTCGCCGAACACCCCGGGGCTGCGCTCGTTGCAGGACCGGGCGCACCTGGACGCCCTGCTGGCCGCGCTGGTGGGGGAGAAGCCGGTGCTGGTGAAGATCGCCCCGGACCTCACCAAGCCGGCCGTGGCGGAGCTGCTGGAGGTGTGCCTGGCCCGGGGCGCGGCCGGCGTGATCGCCACCAACACCACGCTCGCCCGGGACGGGCTCGCCCCCGCCGACCGGGACCGGGGCGTCGAGACCGGTGGCCTGTCCGGCCGTCCGCTGACCGGGCGGGCCCGGGAGATGGTCGCGTTCGTGCACCGGGAGACCGGGGGCCGGCTCCCGGTGATCGGGGTCGGCGGCATCCTCGACCCGGACGACGCGGCCCGGATGTTCGACGCGGGGGCCAGCCTGGTCCAGCTCTACACCGGGTTCATCTACCGGGGCCCGGCCCTGGTGCGGGCCGCCGCCCGGGTTCCGGCCGGGGCCAGGGTCCCGGCGGGTGACCGGGCGGTGGGCGGCCGGTGAGCCGGCGGGCACGTCCGGGGTTCCGGTCGTGCCCGCCCGTCCGCCCCGACGCCGCCACCGACGAGGGTACGGAGGAGCACGCGTGACGCCCGAGGAGATCCTGACCGTCGACCGGGCCCGCGTCTGGCACCCGTACGCGGCGCTGCCGCCGGCCCACCCGCCGTACGTGGTGCACAGCGCGCAGGGCGTCCGGCTGCGGTTGGCCGACGGCCGGGAACTGGTCGACGGGATGTCGTCGTGGTGGGCGGCGATCCACGGGTACCGGCATCCGGCGCTGGACGCGGCCGTCACCGACCAGCTCGGCCGGATGAGTCACGTGATGTTCGGCGGGCTCACCCACGAGCCGGCGGTCCGGCTGGCCGAGACGCTCGTCGAGCTGGCCCCGCCGGGGTTGGCGCACGTCTTCCTGGCCGACTCGGGCTCGGTGTCGGTCGAGGTGGCGATCAAGATGTGCCTGCAGTACCAGCGGGCCACCGGCCGGCCGCGGCGTCGCCGGCTGGGCACCTGGCGGGGCGGCTACCACGGCGACACGTTCCACCCGATGAGCGTCTGTGACCCGGAGGGTGGCATGCACCACCTCTGGGGTGACGTGCTGCCCCGGCAGGTCTTCGCGCCGGTGCCGCCCGGCGGCTTCGCCGACCCGCCGGACCCGGCGTACGTGACGGCGTTGACCGACGCGGTCGCCCGGCACGCCGACGAGTTGGCGGCGGTGATCGTCGAGCCGGTGGTGCAGGGGGCCGGCGGGATGCGGTTCCACCACCCCGGGTACCTGCGGGTGCTGCGCGAGGTGACCCGGGCGCACGGGGTGCTGCTGATCTTCGACGAGATCGCCACCGGGTTCGGCCGGACCGGGTCGATGTTCGCCGCCGGGCACGCCGGGGTGACCCCGGACGTGCTCTGCGTGGGCAAGGCGCTCACCGGTGGCTACCTCACCCTGGCGGCCGCGTTGTGCACGCCGGAGGTGGCCCGGGGCATCTCCGCCGACGGGGTGCTGGCCCACGGGCCGACGTTCATGGGTAACCCGTTGGCCTGTGCCGTCGCCAACGCCTCCCTGGGGCTGCTGCGGGCCGGCGACTGGGCGGCCGAGGTGGCGCGGGTGGGTGCGGGGCTGCGGGCCGGTCTGGAGCCGTTGCGGGGCGCGCCGGGGGTGGCGGACGTCCGGGTGCTGGGCGCGATCGGCGTGGTGCAGCTGGACCACGAGGTGGACCTGGCGGCGGCGACGGCCGCCGCGGTGGACCGGGGCGTGTGGCTGCGCCCCTTCCGCGACCTGGTGTACACGATGCCGCCGTACGTGACGGGGGACGACGACGTGGCCCGGATCGTGGCCGGGATCGCCGCCGCCGTCGCGGCCGGTTGAGCACCGGGGGCGGAGCCGGGGCGACGACCGTCGCCCCGTGGCAGCGGAGCACGAGACGAGAGGAGCAACGGATGGAGACCTTCGGAACCCGTCTGCACCGGGCGGTGGCGGAACGCGGGCCGCTCTGTGTGGGCATCGACCCGCATCCGGGTCTGCTGGCCCGCTGGGGCCTTGAGGACGACGTCGACGGTCTGGAACGGTTCGTCCGGACCGTCGCGGAAGCGCTCGGTGACCGGGTTGCGGTGTTCAAGCCTCAGTCGGCCTTCTTCGAGCGATTCGGGAGCCGCGGGGTGGCGATTCTTGAGTCAACTATCCGACAGTTACGTGATGTTGGCGCGCTCGTTCTCCTCGACGCCAAGCGCGGCGACATCGGTTCGACCGTCGCCGCGTACGCTTCCGCGTACCTTGATCCATCCAGCCCGATGTATGTCGACGCGCTCACGGCGAGCCCCTACCTGGGAGTAGGTTCGCTGGCCCCGATGTTCGAGACGGCGGCCGCGCACGGCGGCGGAGTCTTCGTGTTAGCGCTCACCTCGAACCCCGAGGGGGCGGACGTGCAGCGTGCCGTCACCTCCGGTGGGCGTACCGTCGCACAGCTTGTTATCGATGAGATTTCCCAGCTCAACAGGGGTGCTGAGCCGCTGGGCAGCATCGGATTGGTGGTCGGCGCGACCATCGGCGACACCGGTCACGACCTGTCCCGGGTCAATGGCCCACTGCTCGCTCCGGGCCTCGGCGCGCAGGGTGCGACGGCTGCCGATCTACCCACCGTGTTCGGTTCGAGCCTGTCCGCAGTGTTGCCGTCGTACTCCCGGGAGGTGCTCAACGCGGGTCCCGACGCCGACGCGTTGCGGGCCGCCGCGGCCCGGGTGGCGGCCGACTGCCGGCACATTCTGGCTGCCGGACACTGACTGACGGCTCGGTCACTTTACGTTGATCATCGCGCGTCCACGTTGCCGAAAACTCCGTCGAACGCTAGTTTTCCCCGCGCTGGGAACCACGGACCCCTTTGGTTGCCAGCGACACCACGTTTCACAGAGCGGCGGTGCGTTCCGCCCGTCGCGATAGGGACCTGAGGAGAACTGGTGCCGCTCCCGTCACTGACCCCCGAGCAGCGCGCTGCCGCGCTGGAAAAGGCCGCGGAGATCCGCAAGGCCCGTGCTGAGCTGAAGGAGCAGCTCAAGCAGGGCAAGACCACCCTGGCCGCCGTCCTTGCGCGAGCCGAGTCCGACGACGTCGTCGGCAAGCTCAAGGTGTCGGCCGTGCTGCAGGCGATGCCGGGTATCGGCAAGATCCGGGCCACCCAGATCATGGAGAAGCTCAAGATCGCCGACAGCCGCCGCCTGCGTGGCCTGGGCGAGCAGCAGCGCAAGGCGCTGCTTGGAGAGTTCGCCGCCAACTGACCGCCGCAGCAGGTACAAACAAGCGGTGAGCACGGATGAGGAGGCGTGCCCGGCGGCACGGCTCACCGTCCTGACCGGACCTTCGGGTGCGGGCCGGGGCGGTGTGGTCGAGGCGGTCCGGGCGCGTTCTCCCGCCGTGTGGGTGCCGGTCCCGGTGACCACCCGGGCGCCTCGCACCGGCGAGTCCGACGGCGTCGACCGGCTCTTCCGGGAGCCGGCCGAGTTCGACCGGATGATCGCCGCGGGCGAGCTGCTGGAGTGGTCCCGGGCCGGGCCGTACCGCCGGGGCACGCCGCGCGCCCCGCTGATCGGGCGCCTGACGCGGGGCCGGCCGGTGCTGCTGCCGCTGGACCCGCCCGGGGCGCTCGTCGTCCACGCGGCCCTGCCGCAGAGCCGGCTGGTGCTGCTGCTGCCGCCCGGACACCACCCGGACCCGGCTCTGGTGGCCGTCGCCGCGCGCGCCGTCCACCACGACCGCACCGAGCGCGCCGCCGCTGAGCTGGTAGGCTTGCTCGGTTCGTCCTAATCTGGCTCCCGCCCGGCCACCCAGTGTGGTCGAGCGACCGGCCGCCCCGCGCGGCCGGGCGACCAGCCACTTCAGAGGCAGAGGTATTTCGTGGGATCCATCGCCAACCCCGAGGGCATCACCAACCCGCCGATCGACGAGCTGCTCGAGAAGACCACCTCGAAGTACGCGCTGGTGATCTTCGCCGCCAAGCGGGCGCGTCAGGTCAACGCCTACTACAGCCAGCTCGGCGAGGGCCTGCTCGAGTACGTCGGCCCGCTCGTGGAGACCACCCCGCAGGAGAAGCCGCTCTCCATCGCCATGCGCGAGATCAACGCGGGCCTGCTCACCGCCGAGCCGACCGACCAGCCGTAACCCCCGTACCCCCGATGTCCGCCGAGATCGTGCTCGGAGTCGGCGGTGGCATCGCCGCCTACAAGGCGTGCGAGCTGCTGCGGCTGTTCACGGAGTCGGGCCACCGGGTCCGGGTCGTGCCGACCGCGTCGGCGCTCCGCTTCGTCGGGGCGCCGACCTGGGCGGCGCTGTCCGGCCAGCCGGTCGCCGACGACGTCTGGTCCGCGGTGCACGAGGTGCCCCACGTGCGGCTCGGCCAGCAGGCCGACCTGGTGGTGGTCGCGCCGGCCACGGCCGACCTGCTCGCCCGTGCCGCCCACGGCCTCGCCGACGACCTGCTCACCAACACCCTGCTCACCGCCCGGTGTCCGGTGGTGCTCGCCCCGGCGATGCACACCGAGATGTGGGAGCACCCGGCCACCGTCGCCAACGTGGCCACCCTGCGGGCCCGGGGGGTACGCGTGATCGAGCCCGCCGTCGGCCGGCTCACCGGCGCCGACAGCGGCAAGGGTCGGCTACCCGACCCGGCCGAGATCTTCGCCGTCGCCCGCCGGGCCCTCGCCCGGGGCGTCGACGCCCCCGCCGATCTGGCCGGCCGGCACCTGGTGGTCACCGCCGGCGGCACCCGGGAACCCCTCGACCCGGTCCGTTTCCTCGGCAACCGGTCCTCCGGCAAGCAGGGCTACGCGTTCGCCCGTGCCGCCGTCGCCCGGGGCGCCCGGGTCACCCTGATCGCCGCCAACGTCTCGCTGCCCGATCCGGCCGGGGTCGACCTCGTCCGGGTGGGCACCACCGAGGAGTTGCGCACCGCGACCCTGGCTGCCGCCGCCGATGCCGACGCGGTGGTGATGGCGGCGGCACCGTCGGACTTCCGACCGGCGACCTACGCGACCGGCAAGATCAAGAAGTCGGACGACGGCAGCGCGCCGACCATCGCGCTGGTCACCAACCCGGACATCGCCGCCGAGCTGGGCCGTCGCCGTCGACCGGAGCAGGTGCTCGTGGTGTTCGCCGCCGAGACCGGCGACGCCGAGGCCAACGGCCGCGCCAAACTCGCCCGCAAACGCGCCGACCTCGTCGTCGTCAACGAGGTCGGCGTCGACAAGGTCTTCGGCGCCGAGACCAACGCGGCCACCGTCATCGGTGCCGACGGCAGCGTGCACCACCTGCCCGAGCAGGCCAAGGAGGACCTGGCCGACCGGGTCTGGGACCTCGTGCGCGACCGGTGGCCCGCCCGGTCCTGAACGGTGGATGGCGGCTCGCCCGGTCGTGAGCGGTACGCGAGGGTGACTAGACTGCTGCGGAACGATTATCTAAAGAGCTTAGGAGTGCCGTGACACGCCGCCTCTTCACGTCCGAATCGGTCACGGAAGGCCACCCGGACAAGATCGCCGACCAGATCAGCGACGGGATCCTCGACGCCCTGCTCACCCAGGACCCGCACAGCCGGGTGGCGGTCGAGACACTGATCACCACCGGTCAGGTCCACGTCGCCGGCGAGGTGACCACCAAGGCGTACGCCGACATCCCGACCATCGTCCGCGAGACGATCCTCGGCATCGGCTACGACTCGTCGAAGAAGGGCTTCGACGGCGCTTCCTGTGGCGTCAGCGTCTCCATCGGCGCGCAGTCGCCGGACATCGCCCAGGGCGTCGACAACGCCTTCGAGTTGCGGACCGGGGCGTCGGAGAGCGCGCTGGACGCGCAGGGCGCCGGCGACCAGGGCATGATGTTCGGCTTCGCCTGCTCCGAGACGCCCGAGCTGATGCCGCTGCCGATCGCCCTGGCGCACCGGCTGGCCCAGCGGCTGTCCGCGGTGCGTAAGGACGGCACCATCCCGTACCTGCGGCCCGACGGCAAGACCCAGGTCACCATCGAGTACGAGGGGCTGCGCCCGGTGCGGCTGAACACCGTCGTGGTGTCCAGCCAGCACGCCGCCGACATCTCCCTGGACTCGCTGCTCACCCCGGACGTGCGGGACCACGTCATCGCCCCGGAGCTGGAGAACCTGGGTCTGGACACCGATGGCTACCGGCTGCTGGTGAACCCGACCGGCCGGTTCGAGATCGGTGGCCCGATGGGCGACGCCGGCCTGACCGGCCGGAAGATCATCGTCGACACCTACGGCGGGTACGCCCGGCACGGCGGCGGCGCGTTCTCCGGCAAGGACCCGTCCAAGGTGGACCGTTCGGCGGCGTACGCGATGCGCTGGGTGGCGAAGAACGTGGTCGCCGCCGGCCTCGCCGAGCGTTGCGAGGCGCAGGTCGCGTACGCGATCGGCAAGGCCCACCCGGTGAGCCTGTTCATCGAGACCTTCGGCACCGAGACGGTGCCGGTGGTCGCGATCGAGAAGGCCGTCGGTGAGGTCTTCGACCTGCGTCCGGCCGCGATCATCCGGGACCTCAACCTGCTGCGCCCGATCTACCGGCAGACCGCCGCCTACGGCCACTTCGGCCGGGAGCTGCCGGAGCTGGCCTGGGAGAACACCGACCGGGCCGCCGACCTGAAGTCGGTAGCGGGCGCCTGACCGGTACCACGCCCAGCGACCGGCGACCCGCTGACGGGTCGCCGGTCGCTCGGGTTTGTGTCGACGTCGCGCTGCCGCACCTCGACCGTCCCTTCGACTACCTGGTCCCCGCCGGCCTGGCCGACGACGCGGTCCCCGGGGTACGGGTCAAGGTCCGCTTCGCCGGTCAACTGGTCGACGGGTGGCTGCTGGAGCGGGTCGACAGCTCCACGCACGACGGCAGGCTGGCCTACCTGGAGAAGGTGGTCTCGCCGGAGCCGGTGCTCGCCCCCGAGGTGGCCCGGCTGGCCCGCGCGGTCGCCGACCGGTACGCCGGCAACCTCGCCGACGTGCTCCGGCTGGCCGTGCCGCCCCGGCACGCCCGGGTGGAGAAGGAACCCCGGGCCGACCCCGCGCCGGCCGTCACCGACCCGGCCGGCGACGGCCCGACGCCGCCCCCCGGGGACGGCCCCGCCCCGCGCGCCGGGGACGGCCTGGACCCGCCCGGTGCGGCCGGCGTCGCTCCGCCCGGCGTTGCCGGCGTCGACCCGCGTGGCTGGCGGGACTATCCGGCCGGCCCGGCGTTGCTGACGGCGCTGGCCGACGGGCGGGCCCCCCGGGCGGTCTGGTCGGCGCTGGCCGGGGAGGACTGGGCGGCCCGCTACGCCGACGCGGTCGCCGCCACCCTCGCCGGGGGGCGGGGCGCGGTCGTGGTGGTGGCCGACGCCCGGGACCTCGACCGGCTCGACGCGGCGCTGACCGCCCTGCTCGGCCCGGGACGGCACGTGACCCTCTCCGCCGCGCTCGGCCCGGCCCGCCGCTACCGGGCCTTCCTGGCCGCCCGGCGGGGTGACGTGCCGGTGGTGATCGGCACCCGGGCCGCCATGTTCGCCCCCGTCGACCGGCTCGGTCTGGTGGCGATCTGGGACGACGGGGACGACCTGCACGCCGAGCCCCGGGCCCCCTACCCGCACGCGCGGGAGGTGCTGCTCACCCGGGCCCGGCTCGCCGACGCCGCCGCGCTGGTCGGCGGCTGGACCCGGACCGCCGAGGGACAGCTGCTGGTGGAGACCGGGTGGGCCCGCGAGGTGGTGGCGGACCGGGCGACCCTGCGGGCGCGTACCCCGGCGATCGCCCCGACCGGGGACGACCCGCAACTTGCCCGCGACCCGGGCGCGGCGACGGCCCGGCTGCCCAGCCTGGCCTGGACCACCGCCCGGGACACCCTGCGCGCGGACGCGCCGGTGCTGGTCCAGGTGCCCCGCCGGGGCTACCTGCCCTCGGTCTCCTGCGCGGACTGCCGGACCCCGGC